>CAKAIG010000001.1 GCA_916439735.1 uncultured Mitsuokella sp. | reverse complement strand
GGCACAGGGGCAGGTAAAAAAATTTTTATCAAAATTCTCTAATTCTGCCTTTGTTGCACATAGACGATAAAGAGCGTTTCAACTATGAAAGGCTTCTTCTTCCTATGAAGAAAGTATCTTATCTCTTAGCATCGTCCCGTTCACAATAGGTGTTTATTATATACGAAGCAATCAAACCTGCTGCTTCCGGCTTTGCTGCCCTTTTGGCTGCACATGCCATTTTATCAAGCACATCGCCGGAAAAAAGATATTTGACGGCATTGGCAAGAGATTCTTTTGGATGCAGCCAGACTGCTGCACCATGACGTGTAGCATAAATCGCATTGTCTGTTTCTGGACCAGGAATGGGGTCATGAAGAAGCATTGGCAGCCCGAGAGAAAATGCCTCGCTCATCGTAAGAGCACCAGGTTTTGTGATAAGGAGATCCGACGCTTTCATCAATTGGTGTACACAGTCGGTGTAGCCAAAGACAAGGATTGTATGATGTGATTCGCTCGCAAAGTCAAGTATCTTCTCCTTTAGCCTATCATTATGTCCTGCAACGACGATTAACAATAGACCTTCTTCGATGCTTTCCAACATTTTCAAACTTTTTTCAATGCCGCCGATGCCAAGTCCGCCGCCCATAAGAAGGAGGGTCTTCGCGTCTTTCGGAATGGCGAATGCATTTCGTATCTCCTCCTTTTCCGGTAAGCTGAACAGTGTGTTAGCAATAGGGATGCCAACCACAAACAATTTCTCTTTTGAAAAACCCTCCGCAATCATACGCATTTTCATCGCAGGGGTCGCCATAAAGTAACAATCGACATGATGTGAAAGCCAGATTTGATGAAGTGAGTAGTCTGTCATGACCGTTGCTAGGAAGAAGTTCTTCTTAACATGGAGCAGTGATGCCGCACCCTCTGGAAAAGGATGTGTACAGACAACGATGTCCGGTTGATAACGTGCATAAAGCCGCTTCATGGCAGGCAGCATGATGTATGAAAGAAAGATGCGTGTCCCCTTTCCAGATTGGTTTGCCCCTGCAAAGTGATAGACGATATCGTAAAGATTTGGCACTATGGCGAGCATCGCCAGATAAATCCATTTCATAAAAGCGTGGATGATAGAGATTCTGCGTGCCATAAAATCAACCGTTATAATCTCTGCGTCGGGAAGAAGACGCCGCAGCTCCATCGTAATCGCTTCTGCCGCCTTGCTGTGACCGGAACCAATCGAAGCGGTAAGTACCAAAATACGTTTCATTATGCCGTCAGCCCTCCGTCGATAGCGTAAACGGATCCTGTGATGAACGCCGCGCGCGATGATGCAAGAAAGACAATCAGATCTGCCACCTCTTTTGCTTTTCCAATGCGTGATAAGGGATAGACAGATGCCATCTCACGCAGTGCTTCTTCGTGAGAAAGTGAGGAAGCGGACAGCTGCTCTTCCGTCATTTCTGTTAAAATATCACCTGGTGCAACCGCATTGACCCGAACTTTCTTTGCAGCGAGCTCAAGTGCAAGGGCGCGTGTAAAAAGAACGACGGCTCCCTTTGAAGCACAATAGACGGATGCAAAGTAATTCCCATGGAGACCTGCATCCGATGCTATATTGACAATCGTACCTTTCCGTTTGATGAGTGCAGGGATTGCCGCTTTAGAAAGAAGCATCGTTCCCATCACATTCGTTTCAAGGATCGCTCGAAGCTTTGCTTCTTTCATATCTGTCAATGCCCCTTCGGCGTAGATGCCGGCACTGTTTATAAGAATGTCGAGTCCGCCGAAACAGTCACATGCAGCTTTGACAGCCCTTCGGCAATCCTCTTCGTTTCGAACGTCTGCAGCAATGAAGCGCATGCGCTGTTTTTGGAAACTCTGCCAGTCTGTCTATCGCCTGTGCACCGCGCGATTCCTGTCTTCCCAGCAGCGTGACAGAAGCATGTTCTGCAAGAAATTCCCTTGCTGCCGCAAGACCAATTCCCGACGTACCACCGGAAATGAGAACAGATTTACCGCCAAGTCCGAAATCCAAGAAACTGCCTCCCATGGTCATAACATAAAAAAATAGCCGCCCTATGCAATCGTGAATCTTACGCCATGCATATAGCAGCCATCTCTTGAGAATTCCCTTACTTATTCACAGCATCCTTAAGTGCCTTACCTGCTTTTGAAAACAGGGTTCTTCGACGCTGGAATCTGGATCTCTTCATTTGTGCGAGGGTTACGGCCAGTACGAGCAGCGCGTTCTTTAACCTCGAATGTACCGAAGCCGATCATTTGGATCTTGTTTCCTTCGACAAGAGATTGCTGAACGGTCTCAACAAAAGCATTGACTGCCTTTTCAGCGTCTTTCTTCGTCAGTCCAGCTTTTTCTGCAACACTAGCTACCAATTCATTCTTGTTCACTACTGTAGCCTCCTTATAGAATAAATACTCGACACTCCCTACGACTAAGGCCGAAGGGTTCCTAGTGACAGTTTTCTAATGAAAACTCATTTCCTAGGCTATCCCCGCAGTTCCTACGGTTTTATTCGCCTAACTCATGACGAAAGTCGCGAGTGTGCGGCTCACTTTCTATCAAAATTTAACAGATACGCCTTGAAAAATCAAGGGTTTCTGGAAAATTTTATAAAATTTAGGATGTTTAGCCTACTCTAACCGCGCTGTAGGAACAAATAGCGATGTCAGATGGTCGACGTCTTTTTGACGATCGAGCGCATAAAGTGGAATCTGACGAATGTCTTCATCAGACAGTGCCAGATGATAGATATATGTGACAATCATATCATCTGGATATCGTTCCATCAGCGAAAGCTTGAGATTTGAAGCAATGAAAGAATCATAAACCTGCGTCACAAGAATCCCGTGCGGCAAATTCCCCGATCCCATGAATAAAAAGTCTTCAATATCCGTTGCATCTAAAATGGTCAAACCTTCGACAGGGTCGATGCCAAGCTCGGTATAAAGCACTTCGACAAAGCTCATCGCAGGGAGAATACACAGTTCAATCATCGGATACTCTACTGCCATATTTCGTAAGAGCACGACAGTACGCTCTGCAACGAGCGGACTTCCGGGGACGGCATAGACGAGATCTTCTGTCACTGCTTTTTCAAGAATATCGCGTGCAATGTGCTTATAGAGTGATTCAAAATTCTCTGCATCCCTGTAAAAGCTATCGTATGAGGTAAAGCGGATCCCTTCTTTTTGCAAGGTTTCTACGGTCGGATGAACGCTCGTCCGAAGGATGATACGCGTCTTTCCCGTCAAAAGGTTCCAGACCTCGCGCGTAATGAGTCCTGCCCTGCCTGGTCCTAGACCTACGACTGTCAGTTTAGACATTTACGTTCACCTTATCTTTCCTGCTGTACTTTTTTCTACATCCTGCGTCTCCATCGCCATATTTTCTCCAGATGCCAGCAGCAAGATGCGCGTTACGACGTTTAATATATCTTTCTTCCACGTTTCTGTAAGTAAGATATAAAATCCCTTTCTCTCGGGAAGCATCTTGAGCCGCTGCTTAAAAAAGCGATTTAAGCAAAGCAGACCTTTGGCGGGAAGTTTTTTTTCAGGAAGCATATAGAACTCAATGGCAAGCGGCGTTTCTTTTACCATGCGCATGTGAAGCATACGTGCATAGTTCTTAATGCGCGCAATGGCCAGCAGCCGCATGACGGGTTTCGTCGGCTCGCCAAAGCGGTCAATCAATTCATCGATAAAGGCAGGGATTTCTTCATTCTTACGGATAGCGGCAATATGCTGGTAAATCTCAATTTTATGCATGGCATCGTCGATATAGCTGCCGTCGATATAGGCATCTGTTTCGATGTCGATGACAGGCTCTGGCGGCAGTTCGATTTCCTGTCTGCCGCTTTGCAAGTGGTCGACCGCTTCTTCCAAGAGCTTTACATACATCTCGAAGCCAACGGAAGCAATATGACCGTGCTGCTGTGCGCCAAGGAGGTTACCGGCGCCACGGATCTCGAGATCGCGCATAGCTATTTTGAAGCCTGCGCCTAGCTCTGCAAAGTCCTTCATCGTCTGCAGGCGCTTTTCCGCCATCTCCGTTAGAATCTTATCCCCTTGGTAGATAAAATAGGCAAATGCCATATGATGTGCGCGGCCGACACGCCCCCGCATCTGATAAAGCTGCGATAAACCGAAATGGTCGGCATTATAGATGAGGATCGTATTGGCATTTGCAACGTCAAGCCCATTTTCTATGATACTTGTTGCCAGAAGAATATCGTATGTGCCTTCGTAAAAGTCCATCATGACGTGCTCGAGCTGCTTTTCCGGCATCTGTCCATGCGCGACCGTGATACGTGCTTCCGGTACCAGCGACTTCAGTCGGCGGCACATATGTTCGATGGTATCGACGCGGTTGTAAATGAAGTAGATTTGTCCGCCGCGGCGTATCTCACGCTTGATGGCACTGGCAATGATGGCATCGCTGTTTTCCACGACATAGGTCTGTACAGGAAAGCGCTCAGCAGGCGGCGTTTCGATAACGCTCATATCACGTGCGCCGACCAGGGACATATGAAGTGTCCGCGGAATCGGCGTTGCAGAAAGTGTCAGGACATCGATTCCTTCTGACAAGCTCTTAATTTTTCTTTCTGCTTGACACCGAAGCGCTGTTCCTCATCGACGATGAGCAGGCCAAGATCTTTCCAAATGACCTTCTTCTGATTAAGTATCGCATGCGTGCCGATGAGAATGTCGACCTGACCCAGAGCAAGTTTTTCCAGCGTTGCCTTCTGCTGCTTTGCTGTGCGAAAACGGCAGATGACATCGACGGTCGGTTCAAAATCCTGAAAACGTGCAGAAAAGGTCTGATAGTGCTGTTGGGCAAGAACTGTTGTCGGCACTAGGACAGCAACTTGCTTGCCGTCCAGTGCCGCTTTATATGCTGCGCGGATAGCAACTTCTGTTTTACCAAAACCGACGTCGCCGCAAAGAAGACGCTCCATCGGCTTTTCGCGTTCCATATCTGCCTTAATTTCAGCAATTGCCCTAAGCTGGTCGTCGGTTTCTTGATACGGAAAGGCTTCTTCAAAATCATGCTGACTGCTGTCGTCCGGAGAGAAAGCGTAACCTCTGGCATTCTTTCGCTTCGCATAGATCGCAATGAGTTTCTTTGCGATATCTTCAACAGATTTGCGCACGCGTGCCTTCGCCTTGACCCACTCCGTACCGCCCATGCGATGAAGACGCGGCGTATCACCTTCAGAACCAATGTATTTCTGCAATAGACCGACTTGATCTGTTGGCACAAATAATTTATCGTCTCCGCCGTATTTGATGTGCAGATAGTCACGATGCACACCGCCGACTTCCAATGTCTCGACGCCGAGGTACTTGCCGATGCCGTGCGCCTCATGCACGACATAATCGCCGGGTTTGATGTCGCGGAAATGCATGATGCGCTCGCTGGGGACGGCAGAACTCTTCGTGCGCATATGGCGCTTGCTGCGTCCAAAAATATCACGCTCTGTAATGACAACAAGATGCGCAGCTGCTATCTCCATCCCCGCCACAAGATTTCCCATGCGGATATTGACGGCACGCTCGCTGAGCGCCTCATCCTCACCGCCTAAAACAGCAGGAATCTTCCGCTTGACAAGAAGCTCACGCATGGCGTTTGCCTTCTCCTTTGATGGCATGAAGACAATGATGCTCTGCTTTTGACTAAGCCAGCGTGAAAGCTCACTTTCCAAAAGATCCATTTGACGCTGAAATGGCGTCATCGGCATTCCCTGCAGACTTATCGTCTCCTCAGGTGATGCCTCTGCAATCTTCTGCAGCATCAGTGCTGAGTAAAGGACGGTCTTCCCCCTTGCCGCGCTGACAAGTTTCTCCCAAGTAAAGATCGTATCTTTAATCTCAGGCGTCTCCTGGATCATACGGCGCAGCGTCTCACGAAAACGCATGGGTTCATCGAAAACGACCATCGGCGCATGAAACTTTTCTTCGTTTGTCTCGCTTTTTGCAGACACGTCACTGAGATAGGTAAGGAAGACATCACTTGCCGCATCCTGTACGTTACCACATGAAAGCGGAAGTATGGAAACGCTTTCGATATTTTCTTGTGACCGCTTCGTATCAATATCGAACCTACGCATCGAATCAATTGCATCGCCGAAGAACTCAATGCGTACAGGCATCGTCGCATTGACAGGAAAGACATCAATGATACCGCCGCGCGTGCTGAAATTTCCAACAAACTCGACTTCATCACTGTGCACATAACCTAACTTGACAAGCCTATTTAAAAAGCCCTCCATGGAAAGCGTATCACCAGTATGAAAGGAAAGACTTGCGCGCTCGAAATACTCCCGTGAAAAATCCTTTTGTACAGCAGCCGCCGCGTCCGTTAAAACGACGATAGGATCCCCTGCACGCATGCGGGAGAGAATGTTCATGCGCGTTGCCATGCGCTCCATACTCTTTGCATCTGCCTCAATGTGCAGAGCGTCCATTTCCGGCAAAACGAGAATATCGATATTTGGCAATAGGGAAAGAAGTGATTCCCGCCAATCAGCCAGCATCTCGCGTCCATGAACCAAGATCACCATCGTGCGCGGTATGGCAGCAAAACTGGCGGCAATCGCTGCAAACTTCACAGAGCCTCCCAGCCCGTAAGCAAGCAGTTCTTTGGGTTTTCCCGTTGAAAGCGCCACTAAGCGGCGAATCGCAGGGTCTCTTTCCATCGCAGCGAAAAGTTGCTTCATCAAGGTTACCTCACGCAGACCATTATGAACCATCAAAGCATCCATCCGAAGACGGAGACAAGAAACGAACCGATACTAAATCCCTCTTCTACACGCTCGGAATGAAGTGCAACAGATCCCACTGGTTTGTCGTCGTATTTAATAATGACCTTTCCGACATCCTTGCCCGACACAGGAGCCGTCACAATACGCGGAGCATCGTATGCAATCGAGCAATGGGATGGATCTTCTCCATCCATCAGCGGGTACTCGACATCTTCTATGGGACGCGCAACGGTCGTCCCCATGCGTCCATCGACGATGAAAATACGACGGCTGAGTTCTTCCTTAGAAAAGCCGTGTACCATATGCACATGCTGGAAGCCATAATCCAAGATCTTGCGCATATCGCTAAACCGATCCTCTTCCGTTTTGCTGTGCATGACGACGGCGATAAGTTTCAAACCATTTCGTTTTGCCGATGCGGTAAGACAGCCGCCCGCTGCATTTGTCCAACCGGTTTTCACACCTGTGATGCCTTCATAGTTTCCCAGAAGCTCATTCGTGTTTATCACATTCTTAAAGCGACCATTCGGATACGACCAGTAAATTGTTTCCTTTTCTCGTTGGACAATCTGTCGAAAATCGTCATTTTCCATGGCATAGCGCGCCAAACGTGCTATATCATGTGGCGTTGAATAATGATTGGGATCGGTAAGACCATTTGGATTTACAAAGTTCGTGTTCTCCATGCCGATTTCTTTCGCCTTAGCGTTCATGCGCTTGGCAAAAGTTGCAGTATCACCATCCATAGCTTCGGCAATGGCAACGGCAGCACCGTTATCCGAGACCATCATCATGCCGGTCGTCAGTTCTTTTGCCGTCAAGCGCTCTCCTGCCTTAATGCCGAGTGATGTATTTTCTGTCATTGCCGCTTGTGGTGATATGAAAATTTCCTCTGCCGAATCGATGTTTTCCAGCAGCAAGATCGTCGTCATCATCTTTGTCATACTGGCAGGATAATGACGAGCCTCACCCTCCTTTTTCCCCAAAGGACACGCCCTGTCGTCGCTTCGATAAGGATAGCAGCGTCTGCTGTGATTATCGGCTCCTCTGCTCGTACGACAGAAGGCAGCAGTGCCATAAGTAAGATAAGGATGAAAAAAAGACGGATAACGCGCAAAAAGATGCCTCCCTCGAGCATAAAATAACGGATAGATACATCACTTTTCAAAGGCACGGGCAATGCGAATTCTTCCCGCAGGGTCAATAATGACGCGAATCTTCTCATCGGTATGTGCTCTGCTAAAAAGCTCAAAAGTATAACCAGAGGCACTGCCGCTTGGCTTTCCGTCCTCATAAAAGCGAATAACGGCACTTGGCTGACTGGTCACAGCATTCGACTGCCAACGGATGACGATATCTCCGTGAAGTCGATATACATTTTTTTGAACCCGCCCCGCCGTCCCAACGCCTATCGCCATGACCGCATAAGCAGTGCCGTGATCGATAATGTCGATTTCCGGCGAGCCCGTCACTTCATCTACAATAGAGCGGCCATCATCATCGCGGGCTGTTGTCGAACGAGAAAGGCGCTGCAGATAGCGGAGGTCGCTGAAAAAATGCTCGGCCTCGTACTCGAGAACAGCCGTGCGATAAAGTTTTGCTGTATGCGGCAGAATAAAGCTGGCAAAGATGGCGAGAACAGCAGTAATCAAAACGATTTCAAGCAGCAGCGAGCCCCTCTCTTCGCCGCTTGTTTTTACCTTCATTTCACTCACCTTTTCGCATATCTTTATACATGACGTGCCGCTATGCTAACCATGCCGATATAAAATGTGTTAAAAAGACTGCATGAAGCCATGCAGTCTTCTCATTCTTTTGCATATCATCCTAACATCATAACAATGCCTTGTGACTGACATTAATACGACCCCTTATCGTCGATTTCGACGACCTTGACCTCTAACTCGTCACCGACTTTCACGACATCCTCCACCTTTTCTATACGCTGCCGTGCAAGCTGTGAGATATGACAGAGACCTTCTTTCCCGGGCAAGAGCTCGACAAATGCGCCGAACTTCAAAAGGCGCGTAACGCAGCCTTTATAGACCTCGCCGACTTCAACATCACGAACGATATCCTCAATCCTCTGCCTTGCCTTTTTCATACCATCCGCATCCGTTGAGAAGATATAGATATTGCCGTCCTCGTGAATGTCGATCTGGACGCCGGTCTCTTCGATAATGCCCTTGACCACCTTACCGCCTGTACCGATGACATCGCGAATCTTGTCAACCTTGACCTTTATCGTCTCGACACGCGGCGCATGCGGTGAAAGATCCTCCGCCGGTTTATCGATGACTTCCATCATTTTCCCGAGGATAAAGGCACGGCCGCGCTTTGCCTGCTGAAGTGCAGAAGAAAGGATTTCACGAGAAAGACCGTCGACTTTGATATCCATCTGGATAGCGGTGATGCCCTTTTCTGTACCTGCGACCTTGAAATCCATATCGCCGAGGGCATCTTCCATTCCCTGAATATCCGTCAGAATCGTATAGGCGTCTCCCTCTTTGACAAGTCCCATAGCGACGCCCGAGACAGGGCGCTTGATGGGAACGCCTGCCTGCATTAAGGAAAGCGTACTGCCACAGACAGAGCCCATGGAGCTCGAGCCATTGGATTCTAAGACTTCAGAGACAACGCGGACGGTGTATGGAAATTTCTCAATCGAAGGAAGCACTGGGACCAATGCGCGCTCAGCAAGTGCGCCATGGCCGATCTCACGGCGGCCTGGACTGCGCATCGGACGAGCTTCACCGACACTGTAGCCCGGGAAATTATAATGGTGCATATAATGCTTTGTCCACTCAGGAGCAAGTCCGTCGATAATTTGCTCATCGCTGAGAGGCCCCAATGTCGTCACGGAGAGAATCTGTGTCTGACCGCGCGTAAAAAGCCCCGAACCGTGCGCGCGCGGCAATAAGCCCACTTCACACGATATCGGACGAACTTCCTCAACTTCACGTCCATCCGGGCGAATTTTCTCATGTGTAATCATATGGCGAACGACCGACTTTTCCAGGTCATGAAACGCCATGCCGATTTCCTTTTCCATCTCCGGATAAAGCTCGAGAAAGTGTTCCATCGTATCGGCAGAAATATCTGCAACATCGGCATCACGTGAAAGTTTATCGGGATTGCGGACAGCTACATCAATGCGCTCCCGTGCGAACGCTTCGATTTCCTTTTCCATTGCTTCCGGCACGGTAAACAGCTTAGCAATGTGTTTTTCTTTGCCGCACCTTTTCTGAATTTCCTCTTGAAATGCTACGATGCGCTGAATTTCCTTATGGCCGAAGAGAATCGCATCGAGAATGACGTCTTCAGGAAGCTCATTTGCCCCTGCTTCAACCATCATAACAGCATCATATGAGCCCGCGACCGTAAGGTTCAGCGTCGACTTTTCTCGCTCTTCCTTCGTCGGATTGATGATGAAATCATCGCCGATACGACCAACGCGGACACCTGCAATCGGACCTTCAAATGGAATATCAGAGACAGAAAGTGCGGCAGACGCACCGATCATCGCGGGGATTTCCGGCACATTATCTTGCTGGACAGAAAGAACGGTAGCGACGATCTGAACATCGTTACGGTAACCTTTTGGGAACAGCGGACGGATTGGTCGGTCGATGAGGCGGGCACAGAGAACAGCATCACTGGACGGACGACCTTCGCGCTTGATGAAACCGCCCGGAATTTTACCTGCCGCATACATCTTTTCTTCATAGTCCACCGTCAGTGGAAAGAAATCAATGCCTTCGCGCGGTTCGGCAGAAGCCGTTGCCGTCACCAAAACGACCGTATCGCCATAACGAACGAGAACAGCACCATTCGCCTGCTTTGCCATCTTGCCGTTTTCGACAATGAGCTTGCGCCCACCCATTTCCATTTCAAACTGTTCCATGTATTCCTCCATATGTTTCTTTCTTATATCATTAAATATATTCGCCGCAAAAATAGAAAATCCTTTTCAAGGCATCGATTTTGTTGATTTTCAAAGAAGAATCCCTTATCAAAACCAAAAGAGCACAGCTTTCACTGTGCTCTCCTTTTAGCAAATATCTTCGTGTCAGTTTTCAACCGTAGAACGAATGCCGAGCTTTGCGATGATAGAACGATAACGCTCGATATCCTTCTTATAGAGATAAGAAAGGAAACGACGGCGATGACCAACCATCTTCAAGAGACCGCGACGGGAATGAAAGTCCTTCCTATGAACTTTCAGATGATCCGTAAGATACTGAATGCGAGCCGTGAGAACGGCAATCTGCACTTCCGGCGAACCTGTGTCGCCCTCGTGCATCGCATACTTCTTCATGATTTCCTGTTTTGCTTCCTGTGTAAGCATTTGTATTCCTCCTATACATAAAAAATCGCCGTGAGCTAAGAGAACGTCGGAGCATCGCTATCCGAGCCCAAGCCAGTGCACAATCTCCTAGATTATGCAGTTTTCAGTATATCATAACCCTTATGACCGTGTCCATATCTTTTTCGCCTTTTCACGATCGCGCTTCATCTGCCGTACAAGCTCGTCCACCGATGCAAATTTCTTTTCATCACGAAGATTTCCAAGAAAGCGCACTTCAAGAAGGCAATCGTAGATATCGCCCGTAAAATCCTGTAAATTGACCTCCAAAACGACGATTGCACCCCGTAAATGTCGGATTTGTGCCGATGTTAGCCAATGCGTTATAGTGCACCTGACCCAGCACAGCCTCCGCAGCATAAACGCCGTTTGGCAGCATGACGCGTTCGTCTGGAATGGCAAGGTTTGCCGTCGGAAATCCGAGAAGCCGGCCGCGCCGATCACCGTGAATGACACGGCCGAGTACCGTGAAAGGATAGCCGAGAAAAGTTGTTGGCAAGCGCCAAGTTCCCCTGCGGCAAGAAGGTCGCGAATACGCGTACTGCTGACAGGTGCGCCGTCTTCCATGACCACAGGGCAGATCTCTGCTCGAAAACCATAGTCTTCAGCGACACGCATCAACATGCGGTGCGTGCCTTTTCCCTTGCGCCAAAAAGTGAAATTTGGTCCTGTCACGACGTAGCTTGGCGCAAAATACTGCTTAAGATGTAAAAGAAAGTCTTCTGGTTTCTCACGTGCAAGTTTCTTTGTAAAGGGAAGACAGAGAAAGATATCGACACCGAGACGTCCAAGCAAAAGCTCCTTAAGCTTCGTATCGCCAATTTGCGGCGGCAGTGAAGCCGGAGCAAGGACAGAAAGCGGATGATTGCTAAACGAAAAAACCGCACTCTTCTTCCCTGTCTTCTTTGCAAGCTCCACCGCACGACGGATAATGCTCTGATGTCCGCGATGAACGCCGTCGAACATGCCGAGTGCCACCGCCATACCACTCGCTTCGTTCCGAAGGTCAATCCATTTCGTGCAGATCTTCATCGTCTCTCCTCCTCACGAAAGACTTTGACCGGTCGGATTGCAGCTTCTTCCCTGCTGAATATTCCGATGCCGAGAAAGTGTTCATCTGCATAGACAACATGCAGCCCTGTGCCGGAATATTTTCTGTCGTTTGTAGGAAGCCCATTTAGAAACGCCTTTTCACGCTTTGGTTCCAGTGCATAGCGCGGCAGATGCCCAAGAAATTTTTCCGGCGACAAGAGTGCTGCTTCTCTTTTCTTTGCAAGCTCCTCTATCGTCATTGCATCGGAAAGTGAAAAATCACCGACCTGTGTCCGAAGCAGAAAGCCCATCGTCGATGGAATACCAAGATGCTCACCAATGGATTCTGCCAGGCTTCGGATATACGTACCCTTGTGACAAGTAACGTCGATGAGAATCGATGATTTACGGTAGTCCTGCATCGTCAATGAAAAAATCTTCGTTCGCCGCTTGGGAACTTCAATCTCTTTCCCCTTTCGTGTAAGGTCGTAGGCGCGTTTACCATCGATTTTAACGGCGGAATATGCAGGAAGCGTCTGCTCAATTTCACCGACAAAGTGTGCCAGCACTGCCATTACAGCTTCTTTTTCCGGAAGTTCTGCCGTTAAATTCTCCTTCACAATTGTTCCCGTATCATCGCCGGTATCCGTTGCGCGACAAAACAAGATTTCAGCACGATAGGATTTTCTGGCTAGTGCAAGATACTCAAGCAGCCTTGCTGCCTGCCCCACAGCGACGGGAAGAACGCCTGCGGCAGCGGGATCCAATGTCCCCGCATGGCCGATACGCTTTACGCCCAATATACGCCGAGCAGCACCGATGACATCATGAGAGGACATGCCGGGCGGCTTCAAGATATTTAAAAAACCGCCGATCATGCGCGAGCCTCTAAAGACTTTGTGATTTCTGCTGCAATCTCTTTTTTTGCTTCATCAAAACGCTTCTCGATAGAGCAGCCTGCAGCACAGGTATGTCCGCCGCCCCCAAACTTAGATGCGATAGCGGCGACATCGACTCCCTTCGAGCGCATACTGACGCGGGCGAATGTCTCGCTCTTCATCTTCATAAGACAGGCAATTTCAACGCCCTGGATGATGCGCACATAATCGATAAATCCTTCTGTCGTCTCCATCTTCGATGCCATTTCATAGTCAAGGAATATCCCTGCCGCGCGACCGTCGGCAAAGCGCTCGATATGCGTTAGAGACTGCGCGATATCTAGAATTGTCTGATACGGCTTTTCGTCAAGAGATTCTGCTATCTTATTCGGTACAGCACCGCACGCCATGAGGTCAGCTGCTGCGCGCATGGTCAAAGGGCTGGTATTGGCGTAGCGGAAAAAGCCCGTATCTGTAGCAAGCCCTGTATAAATACAGATCGCGGCTTCTTTGGTAAAGGGTGTATGCAGCTCTTTTTGCAGCTTGTAGATGATTTCACACGTTGCCGCAGCATCCGGTTCTATATAATGGTCAAACACCTCGCCCGCATTCGTCTTATGGTGATCGATATTTATCAAGTGCTTTGCATGCACCTTCTCCAGCGTCTTGCCAATGCGATCCGTCTGCGTATCGAGTACGAGAAGAATGTCTGCTTCCGTCTCCGCCGGACGCGTGATTTCATCAAAGCCTGGCAAATATGAGAGAAAAAAAGGTAACGTATCGTCAAAGACGACAGACGCATCCTTTCCCATGGCACAAAGGAGATGCATCAAACCAAGGGTCGAACCGACGGCATCCCCATCCGGATTTTCATGCCCTGTCAGAATGATTTTTCCTGCGCCTTTCAGTTCCTCAGCGATCTCTTTTAGTGACAGGCTTTTCTCAGACATCCTCATCCACCTCCTTTTCCCTATGCTTCATGCTCTCCATCTCCACCTTTAAGAGGAGCTCTTGAATATGCGCGCTGTAGTCCAGTGACTTATCAAGTGCAAGAGAAATTTCCGGCGTAAAACGCAGACGAATACGCCTGCCGATCTCGCGGCGGATGAATCCCATGGAACTCTTTTAGTCCAGCAAGGGTATTCTTAACTTGGTCATCGCTTCCCATAACACTGACATAGATTTTTCGCTTCCCTGCAAGTCTGCTGTGCACTTGACTTCCGTCACTGTCACAAAGCCGATACGGGGATCCTTAAGCTCCCGCAGGACAATTTCAGAAACTTCCTGCTTCATAAGCTCCTGTACTTTTTCAACACGCGTCTGGCTCATGCCTACACCTCCTAAATATCTTGTTGTCTTTTTCCTGATTTCATCTCTACCTTTTTAGAGCGTCTTATGCCATGCAAAAGGCAAAAGCGCGAGCAAGCTCGCGCCATAAAGAAATTACTTTTTCCTGATTTTCGGCTTCTGCAGCTTCCATTGCCTTCTTAGCGCAGCTTCTGCTTTCGCCTTTGCCTCTTCTTCGTGCTTTTTAGCGACTTCCTTATTGACCTGATTAATGTCGGTTTTAATCTCTTCCATGATGTAAGGCTCGATGATATCGCCTTCCTGGAACTCGGTGAAATCGATGATGGAGATACCACATTCATAACCTGCGGCAACTTCTTTGACCTCATCCTTAAAACGACGGAGCGAATCAAGCTCACCGTCGAAAATCTCCTTATCATCACGCAAGATACGAATCTTGGCGTTGTTCGTAATCTTGCCGTCGAGGACATAAGAGCCTGCAACAAGTGCCCTTGAGAACTTCATGACTTGACGAATTTCGACGCGGCCGATGACGACTTCCTTGTACTTTGGTGCGAGAAGACCGCTCATGGCATCCTTGACATCATTCAGCGCATCGTAGATAACGCTGTAGGTACGGATGTCAATTTTCTCGCTGTCCGCCAAGCGACGCACATTTGCGGCAGGGCGAACATTAAACGCAATGATGAGTGCGTTCGATGCTGAAGCGAGCATGACGTCAGATTCAGAGACGTTGCCGACGCCCGAATGAACGATAGCAACGCGAACTTCGTCATTCTTGTTAAGATTGAGAAGTGCACTGCTGAGTGCTTCGACCGATCCCTGCACATCGGCTTTGACAACGATGTTGAGCTCCTTGATGTCGTTTTCCTGAATCTGATGGAAGAGATCATCGAGAGACACCTTCTTCGACTTGATAAGTTTCGAACGCTGGCGCTCAATACGTGCTTCTGCAATAGAGCGTGCCTGTTTCTCATCCAGTGCTGCGAGAATATCACCTGCGGACGGCACGTCGCTAAGGCCAAGGATCTCAACTGGCATGGAAGGACCTGCCTTCTTCACAGCTTCGCCGCGATCATTGATCATCGCACGAACCTTGCCATAGGTCATGCCAACGACGATACTTTCACCGATGCGAAGCGTGCCATCCTGCATGAGAACCGTTGCGACAGGACCGCGGCCTTTGTCGAGCTTTGCTTCGATGATAACACCGCGTGCATCTGTATTCGGATTTGCCTTGAGTTCCTTGACTTCCGCAACGAGGAGAACCATCTCAAGCAGATCGTCAATGCCCATCTGCTTCTTTGCCGAGACGGGAACCATGATCGTATCTCCGCCGTATTCTTCCGGTACAAGCCCTTGTTCCATCAACTCCTGCTTGACGCGTTCGGGGTTCGCACCTGGTTTGTCGATCTTATTGATGGCAACGATGATGGGAACTTTTGCACTCTTTGCATGATGAATGGCTTCGATCGTCTGCGGCATGACGCCGTCATCTGCGGCAACGACGAGAATCGCGATATCGGTAATCTGTGCACCGCGCGCACGCATTGCCGTGAAAGCCTCATGTCCCGGCGTATCAAGGAAGACGATCTTCTTGCCATTGGCCATGACCTGATAAGCACCGATGTGCTGCGTGATACCGCCTGCTTCATGTGTCGAGACGCTTGTATTGCGAATGCAGTCGAGAAGGCTGGTCTTGCCGTGGTCGACATGTCCCGATGACAGTGACGACAGGCGGGCGAAGCCTGAGCATTTTCGGATCGTATGCAACTTCTGGAATTTCTGTCGGATCGACTTCCGGCGGCAGCTCTTCGCAGGTGACATCAAATTCAGAGGCAACGAGCACCGCCGTGTCATAGTCGATCTCCTGGTTAATGGTTGCCATAACCCCCATGAGGAAGAGCTTTTTGATAACTTCTGCCGCCGTATAGCTCATCTTCGATGCGAGATCCTTTACGGCAATCGTCTCCGGCAGCTTGATGTGTTTCGGACGAGCGATCTCGACCTTTGGCTGCGGCGGCGCTGCCACGTCCCTTGCGATTCTTACGATCCATACGCTCAGGACGCATACGCGAACGATAGTTATTGCGGCCGCGTTCATTTCTGCGTTCGCCGCGACCGCTGTTCTTACGGTCGCCGCCGCGCTCTGTGCGGCGCCCGCTGCCCTGCCCGCCATCACGGGGCGGCATCGGTGCCGCCGGTGCTGCGGCAACAATACGACCGCCGCCGCGTGATTTCCGCTCACCAGAGACTTGTGCACTGCGCATATTGCCGCGAGAAGCACCCCGTTCGTTAGACTTATCTGCCTGACGGACGATGACGAGTCGCGGTGCGTCGCTGACACGAAGGACTTTCCTCTTCGACTTTTCGGTCTCTTTTGCAGCCGACTTCAGCGCCCCTGCTGGTTTATTCTTTGTCTCCTTTACGCCTTTAGTCTGCTTCCCTTCCTTTGGTGTCTTCGAAGCCTTTTGCGTGTCTGTCGTCTTTTCTTTTACAGGCCTTACCTCCGCTTCCGGCTTTTTTGGCTCGGCTGTACTTGCCTTGACTGTCTTCTTTTCTGCAGTTAACTTCTTTTTTTCGCTCGCTTTATGCGGCACACGCTCATGTGTAGCTCGACCGTCGGCTACTGCAAAGCGCATCGGGTCGTCGTCTGACTTCTTTTCTTTTTTTCCGTTGCTTTCTTCGCCTCATGCGCTTTTTTTACGGCTTCATAGCCAGCATCATCGACTGCTGAAAAATTATTCTTTACGTCAAAGCCTGCTTTTTTCAAAATGGCAACCGCTTCTTTTCCGCTCATATGAAATTCTTTTGCCACTTCGATAACTCTATGTTGTTTTGACATGAATGCACCCCCGCTTATTCTTTCATGACTTCCTCCGTGATTTTCAAGAGACTCTTTTTAAAGCCTTCATCTAATATTGCCGCCGCGCTTCGAAGCCCTTTGCCAAGAGCACCGCCAAGCGACGCACGGCTCATACATATCACGTTGGGAACATGATTCTTCTCTGCAAGTATCTGAAACCTATCTCTTGAATCTGCCGCTGCATCCTCTGCAATGAGAAGGAGCTTTACAGCATTTTCTTGGAATGCTTTTTCCACAGCAAACGCACCGGAAGCTATTTTACCAGCCCGCTGCGCCATGCTGACAGTATTTTTAATACGTTCTTCCAAGGTCATGGTGTCTTTCCCTCAATAACGCCCTGCTTTCTATCAGCTGCAAAAAGCTGGTCGCCAAGCGTATCGTAAAGCAAAGGCGCAACCTTCGTCTTAAACGACCGCTCAATTCCATGGCTCTTTCGCGCCTTTGCAAAACATTCCCTATTCGCGCAGATATATGCGCCGCGCCCTGATGCCTTCCCTGTCTTATCGATGAAAAACACACCTTCTGAGTTGCGCACGATGCGCACAAGGTCGCGCTTTGGCTTGCTTTCACCACAGCCAAGACAACGACGCATAGGAATTTTTTTTGTCTTCATACTTCTTCCTCAGACGTGAATGACTCGTCCGTCGTAACCTCGACTTCCTGCATCGAATCGTCGAGGATTTCATTCTCTGCCTGCGATTCGCTCTTGATATCGATTTTCCACCCTGTAAGTTTTGCGGCGAGGCGCGCGTTCTGTCCTTCCTTGCCGATAGCAAGCGAAAGCTGATAATCCGGAACTACGACACGCGAGATCTTCTCATCTTCGTTGACGGCAACGGAAACGACCTTTGCCGGAGAAAGTGCATTGGCAATGAATTTTGCCGAGTTTTCATTCCACTTTACGATATCGACCTTCTCTTCGCCAAGCTCATCGACAACTGCCTGCGCACGGAGACCGTGATGACCTACACAGGAACCGACCGGGTCGACATTCGGGTCATTTGAACTCACTGCAATCTTTGAGCGGCTGCCCGGTTCACGTGCAACGAACTTGATCTCCACCGTGCCGTCTTGAATTTCAGGAACCTCAAGTTCAAAGAGACGCTTTAATAACCCTGGATGCGTGCGCGAGACAACAACCTGCGGCCCCTTATTCGTCCTGCGGACTTCGACGACATACGCCTTTAATTTTTCACCAAAACGATATGTCTCGCCCGGAATCTGTTCGGACGGCGTCAATACTGCCTCTGTCTTGCCAAGGTCAAGAATGACATTGCGGCCTTCGGCACGCTGTACCTCACCCGTGATGATGTCACTCTCACGACTCATGTATTCCTGGTAGATGATGCCGCGCTCTGCCTCGCGGATGCGCTGTACAACGACCTGCTTTGCTGTCTGTGCCGCAATGCGCCCAAAGTTCGCCGGCGTGACCTCAATCTCTACCTTATCCCCGACCGAATAATCCGGATGAATCGTCCGTGCCTGTGCAAGTGAAATCTCTGTGACATCATCTTCAACCTCTTCCACCACTTCTTTAATGGCATAGACGTGATACTCTCCCGTCTCACGCGAGAGCATGATATGCACGTGCTCAGAACCAAAGTTTCGGCGATAGGCCGAACTGAGTGCAGCTTCAATCGCTTCGAATATGACTTCTTCGTCGATGCCCTTTTCTCGTCCCAGTTCTTTGAGCGTTGCCAAAAACTCCTGCCCGCTGTCCTTTTCCTTCGTCTTTTTCTTTGCCAAAGTTCTGTCCTCCCTATGTAAAACCTCTCTTGCTTTTTACAAAAGCAAGGGAAGAAACCAGAACCACCGATAACTCACCTGTCTATCTCCCTGTATCTAAGCTAACCTGGACAGACTTATTTACTCAGTGCTTCCTTAAAAATCAATATGCAGACGCACTTGTGCTGCATCTTTTCGCGCAATTTCCATCTCGCCGTCAAGCGTAAATGTATCTCCATTAAAACCTGTCAGTGTTCCCGAAAATTCCTTCTTTCCATCCTTTGGCGCATAAAGTGTCACATCGACAGTCTTCCCGATTTCACGGGTAAAGTCGCGTGGTTTTCGCAGCACACGATCAATTCCTGGCGAAGACACCTCCAATATATAGCTTTCCTTAATAAAATCCCTTGCATCAAGCTCGTTTTCGAGCTGCTCGCTAAGTGCCTGGCAATCTTCAATGTCGATGCCGCCTACCTTGTCGATATAGACACGCAGATACCAATCGTACTCTTTGATATACTCCACGTCGACAAGCTCAATATCCGGCGTTTCTTTCAAGAGGCGGAGCGCAATCTCTTCCACTGCATCTTCTATATCCTGTCGCGCCATATTACTTCCCCAATTCTCCATCTCAACATAATATGAAAGAGTGGGCGAACCCACTCTTTCATATTATCACAATAAAATTCTCTTTTATATAGTATCATGGAAGATATACTTTGTAAATGATTTCTAGAAAAAACATGAGGAATGCCTCATGTTTTCATTCATCTTTGCTCCTATGACACTAAGACAGTGATCAGCGATTTTTATACATCCGCTCATAATAATCAGCATAGTCGCCGCTGACAATATCTTCCCACCATTTCCTATGCTTCAGATACCAATCTATCGTTATCTTAATGCCCTCATCAAAAGGTGTTTCCGGCTCCCATCCAAGTTCGCGTTTAATCTTCGCTGGATCAATAGCGTATCGGCGGTCATGCCCCTTGCGATCGGTGACGTATTCAATCGCATCTTCGCCTTTGCCCAATACTTTGAGAATCGCCTTTACAACATCAATATTCGCGCGCTCATTATGACCACCGACGTTATAAATCTCGCCTTCTTGACCATTTCGGATGATGCGGTCAATCGCACTGGCATGATCTCTGACATACAGCCAATCACGGACATTTAGCCCATCGCCATAGACGGGAAGTTTTTTAGCCATGAAGGACGTTGATGATCATGAGCGGAATCAACTTCTCGGGAAAAATGAAAAAGGGCCATAGTTGTTCGAGCAGCGAGAAATCGTCGTTGGAAGATGATAGGTTCGATGGTATGCCATGACGAGAAGATCCGCCGACGACTTTGATGCCGAATAGGGGCTTGATGGCTTCAGTGGCGTATCTTCAACAAAGAAGAGATCTGGCCGATCGAGTGGAAGATCGCCATAGACTTCATCTGTCGACACCTGATGATAACGCTTGACACCGTATTTTCTGCAGGCGTCCATAAGAACGCCCGTACCTATGATGTTTGTCTGTAAGAAAATCTCAGGATTTTCAATCGAGCGGTCAACATGTGATTCCGCCGCAAAATTCACAACGATATCCGGTTTTTCTTCTTCAAATACCTTGTAAACATCTGCCCGTTTTACAATATCCACACGATAGAAGCGGAAGTTTGCATGCTTCATTGCCTCATCCAACGTTGCCATATTCCCTGCATATGTCAGCTTGTCTATGCAGATAATTCGGTCTTCCGGGTGCTTTTCCAATTCATAATAAATGAAATTTGCCCCAATAAATCCGGCGCCGCCTGTTACGATAATATTCAATGAAATTCTTCCTTTCCCTTAACGTTTTTCTTTCACAATCTGCTGCAGATACTTTCCGTATTCATTCTTTATAAGCGGCGCGGCGAGATTTAAGAGCTGCGCATCGTCGATATATCCCATGCGCCACGCAATCTCTTCCGGCGAGGCAATCTTCAAGCCCTGCCGTGCCTGTATCGTCTGCACAAAAGTTGCTGCTGAAAGCAGCGACTCATGCGTCCCCGTGTCCAGCCAAGCATAGCCGCGGCGCATCTTTTGCACGCGCAGTGTTCCACGCTCGAGATAAGCTCTGTTAATATCTGTGATTTCGAGCTCTCCCCGCGGCGACGGTTTCACATCCTTTGCAATAGAGACAATGTCCCTATCATAGAAATACAGCCCTGTCACCGCATAATTTGAGCGCGGATGTTCCGGCTTTTCCGCAAGGCTCAATGCTTTTCCCGCTCGATCGAATTCAACAACACCGTAACGCTCTGGATCGCGCACATAGTAAGCAAAGACCGTCGCACCGTCTTCTTTTTTTACTGCTTTCTGCAGGGACTGTGCAAGATCCGAACCATAGAAGATATTGTCGCCAAGAATCAGTGCACAGTCATCGCCTGCAATAAAGTCCTCACCGATAAGAAACGCTTGTGCAAGCCCTTCGGGTTTTGGCTGAATCGCATAGGAAATCGAAATGCCGAACTGACTGCCATCGCCCAAAAGGCGCGAAAAAAGCGCATTGTCTTCCGGCGTCGTGATGATTAAAATATCCTTAATGCCGGAAAGCATGAGCGTCGAAAGCGGATAATAGATCATCGGCTTATCGTAAATCGGCATGAGCTGTTTTGAAACAACGCGCGTCAGCGGATAGAGACGTGTGCCCGAGCCACCAGCTAAGATGATACCTTTCGTTATCATAAAAACTCCTTCTCATTTTTTAGAATGTTCTAAACGCACTTTATTATTTCAGTTTCAATCTCTTTCGACAAACACAGCAGGGAAATCCTTCTTTCTCTTGACATTCCTTCTTTCCAATGATACTTTATCTTCTATAGAGAATACATACGGGAGGATATTTATGATAAAGGACGCCATTAAAAAAAGTTGTAGGAAAAGAAGATCTTTCCTATGATGAAGCCTATACCGTCATGCATGAAATTATGAACGGAGAAACCTCACAAATACAAAATGCTGCCTACCTTTCGGCTCTATCGACAAAAAACGCTAAGGCAGAGACGATCGATGAGATCACAGGCTCTGCTGTTGCCATGCGCGACCATGCACTGAAGATCGAGCATGCGATGGATGTCCTTGATATCGTCGGCACAGGCGGTGACCACTCCCATTCCATCAATATTTCGACGACGGCTTCCATGATTATCGCTGCTGCCGGCGTCAAAGTGGCAAAGCACGGCAACCGTGCAGCCTCTTCAAAGTGCGGCGCAGCGGACTGTCTTGAAGCACTTGGCGTCAATCTCGACCAACCGCCCGAAAAAGCAAAAAAACTTCTTGAAGAAGTCGGTCTTTGCTTCCTCTTTGCACAGAAATACCATGCTTCTATGAAACATGTCGGTGCGATTCGAAAAGAACTCGGCTTCCGCACGGTCTTTAATATACTAGGACCTCTTACAAACCCTGCACACCCTAAGCGTATGGTACTCGGTGTATACGATGAATGTCTCCTGTCCTTAATGGCAGAAGTTCTCATTCAAATGGGTGTCGAACGCGGCATGGTCATCTACGGACAAGACTGCCTGGATGAGTTTTCTATTTCTGCTCCAACCTCCGTCGGCGAATTCAAAGACGGCTGGTTCCGCCGCTACGATGTGACACCGGAAGATTTCGGTATCTCACGTGCAACAAAAGATGATATTCTTGGCGGAACGCCGGAAGAAAACGCAAAGATCACGGTGGATATTCTGACTGGAGCCCAGGGACCGAAAACCGACATTGTCCTTTTAAATGCCGGCGCCGCCATCTACGTTGGCGGAAAGGCTGATTCCATAGCGGAGGGCATCCACATAGCCCGTGAATGTATCGCAAGCGGTGAAGCGAAAAAAATACTCGGCAAATTCGTAAAGATGTCTAATGCATAATCTATCACACAAACAACATAAGCCCCCAGAAAGTTACAAGCTTTCTGGGGGCTTATGTTGTTTAAGTATTTAACGAGAGCTATGAGCCTAGGCTTCGATACCTGACAGCATATTTTCAGTTTTAGAAATTGTCTTAGCTTCGCTCTGCATACACGCCTTAGCGGCATCCAGCTGGCGCTTTACCTGCTCGTAACTCGTACCGCCAAGACTGTTGCGATTTTTTACGCAGTTCTCCGGGCGGATAGCTTCTTTAATATCCGCCTCGAAAAGCGGCGAGAGTTTTTGAAAGTCCTTTAAGCTCATGTCTTCGAGATAGATGCCCTTTTCAATGCACGTATGCACTGCTGTACCGGAAACAGCATGTGCCTTGCGGAACGGCATCCCCTTCTTGACGAGATAGTCGGCAAGGTCTGTGGAATTGGAGAAATCTTCGGTCACAGCACGCTTCATGACGTCCTTTCTGACCTTCATGCCGCGGATGAGCTGCGCGTAAACAGCAAGGCTGAACTTGATGGTATCGATCGCATCGAAGATTCCCTCTTTGTCTTCCTGCATATCCTTGTTGTAGGCAAGCGGAAGTCCCTTGACTGTCGTGAGCATCGCCATGAGATGACCGATGACACGGCCGGTTTTGCCGCGGACGAGCTCGGAAACATCCGGATTCTTCTTCTGCGGCATCATCGAAGAGCCTGTACAGTGCGCGTCGTCCAGCTCAACAAAGGAGAATTCACGGCTGCACCAAAGGATTGTCTCCTCGGAAAGACGCGAGAGATGCACCATGAGGATGGAAGCAGCAGAAAGAAATTCCATGATGTAATCGCGATCGCTGACAGCATCTAGGCTGTTCGTGTAGATATGTTTAAAGCCAAGCTGCGCCTGCACATACGGGCGGTCAATGGAAAACGTCGTCCCTGCCAAAGCACCTGCGCCGAGCGGCATGATATCCGCACGTTCATAAACGCCCGTAAAGCGGGAAAAATCTCTTGCGAGCATTGTAACATATGCCATGAGATGATGTGAGAATAGAATGGGCTGCGCACGCTGTAGATGCGTATATCCCGGCATGATGACATCTTGATACTTTTCTGCTGTATCAACCAATGCGTGCTGGAGGTTTTTAATTTCCTTCTGTACGGCGATAGTTTCACGGCGTATGTACATGTGCGTGTCAAGTGCTACTTGATCATTGCGGCTGCGAGCCGTATGAAGGCGGCCGCCAGCCTCGCCGATAGCATCGGTCAGGCGCTTTTCTATATTCATGTGGATATCTTCAAGATCTATGGAAAAATCAAATTTTCCCGCTTCGATATCCGCAAGAATCTTTTTGAGCCCTGCCAGAATGTCATCGCGATCTTTCTCTGAGATGATACCGCATTTGGCGAGCATCTTGGCATGCGCGATGGAACCGGCAATATCCTCATGATACATGCGCTTGTCGAAACCTATCGACGCTTGGAACTCGTTGATCATCTCATCGGTGGATTTGGCGAACCTGCCGCCCCACATCGCCTCACTCACTTTGTCTTCTCCTGCATGAGCGCACGAACCTTCAAGGGAAGGCCAAAGAGATTGATGAAGCCCGTAGCATCGGACTGGTTGTAAACATCATCATGCTCGAACGTGACAAATTCCTGGCTGTAAAGGCTGTGCGGACTCTTCGAACCTGCCGAAATGATATTGCCCTTGTAAAGTTTGAGTTTGACTTCACCTGTAACCGTCTGCTGCGTGCTGTCAACGAAGGCAGAAAGTGCTTCTCTAAGCTGGCAGAACCACATGCCGTCATAGACAAGCTCGCCGAAACGAATAGCTGCGGACTGCTTGTAATGATACGTCATACGGTCAAGGCAAAGGTACTCGAGCTCGCGATGCGCATAGTAAAGAAGGGAGCCGCCCGGATTTTCATAAACCCCACGGGATTTCATACCGACAAGGCGGTTCTCACAGATATCGACGATACCGACGCCGTTGCGCGCGCCGATTTCGTTAAGCTCGGTCAGGAGCTCGACAGCCTTAAGCTTCTTGCCATTGACAGAAATCGGTTCGCCTTTTTTTCAAAGCCTATCGTGACATACTCCGGTTTATCGGCAGCATCCTCCGGCGCCTTAGAAATCAAGAACATGCTGTTCTTCGGCTCATTTGCCGGATCCTCGAGATCGGCACCTTCGTGTGAAAGATGCCAAATATTGCGATCCATCGAGTAGACCTTTGCCCCTGAAGAAATGGGAATATTGTGTTTCTTTGCATATTCGATTTCAGAAGTACGGGAATCGAGATCCCACTCACGCCACGGTGCAATGATCTTCATATTTGGAGCAAGTGCCTTGACGGTAAGTTCAAAGCGAACCTGATCGTTGCCCTTGCCCGTCGCACCGTGAGCAATGGCATCCGCACCTTCTTTTTTTGCAATTTCAACGAGCTTTTTTGCAATGACCGGACGGGCAAAACTCGTGCCAAGAAGATATTTATCCTCATAAACGGCGCCGGCCTTTAGCGTCGGCCAGACGTATTCCGTAAGAAACTCTTCCTTAAGATCTGCAATGTAAACTTTAGACGCGCCAGATGCAAGAGCCTTGTCATGAACGACGTCGAGTTCATCGCCCTGCCCAACATCTGCACAGCAAGCGATGACTTCACAGCCATTATAATGCTCTTTGAGCCAAGGAATGATGACGGAGGTGTCCAAACCGCCGGAGTACGCCAATACGACTTTCTTAATGTTTTCCATGATTTCTCCTTCTTTTTAAGTAAATACACCCCAATGGGGAAATATCTTCCTACCTCACCGGAAATACTTTTCTATGTACGAAAGCATGTTGCTTTACGCAATTAATCTCCCATCGTCAATGCCATGATCGCCTTTTGTGTATGGAGACGGTTTTCGGCTTCGTCAAAGATAACGTCAGCGTTTTCTTCAAAAACGTCCTCTGTAATTTCCTCACCCCGATATGCTGGCAGGCAGTGCATGACGATGACACGTTTATCGGCCTTGGTAAGAAGTTCTTTATTGACTTGATACGGCGCAAAAATCTTCTTTCTCGCGTCGTGCTCCGCCTCCTGCCCCATGCTCGCCCATGTGTCCGTAACGACGATATCCGCATCTTTCACAGCTTCTATCGGATTCGCCATCAGAGAGATATCTGCGCCTGTTTCTTTTGCGTCCTCAAGTGCATTTTTATAGACCTCTGCATCGGGGCGATAGTCCTCTGGGGTTGCTGCAACAAAATTCATGCCCGCCTTTGCTGCACCATAGAGAAAGGAATTTGTCATATTATTGCCATCGCCGACATAGACCATCTTGAGGTCTTTTAAGTTTTTCCCCTTATGCTCGCGAATGGTAAGCATATCCGTCAGCACTTGGCATGGATGCAGCAGATCGGTCAGTGCGTTGATGACGGGAATATCCGCCCACTGAGCAAGCTCCTGCGCACGATCGTGACCGTACGTACGAATCATAATGCCGTCGAGATAACGCGAAAGCACCCGTGCCGTATCTTTAATCGGCTCGCCGCGCCCTAGCTGAAGATCTCGGTTCGATAGGAAGAGTGCCTGCCCGCCCAGCTGGTACATGCCCGTTTCAAAGGAGACACGTGTGCGGGTTGAAGATTTTTCAAAAATCATACCCAGGGTCTTGCCCTCGAGAATGTGATGTTCGACGCCAGCTTTCTGCATGGCTTTTAGTTCCGCCGCAAGGGCTAGGATCTCCTCAAAATCATCCACGGAGAGATCGTGGATGGAAAGCATATCCTTTCCTTTCAGCAAATGAAATCCCCCTATAAAATAAACACCATATTTCCAAAACGATACGAATTCATTATACAACAGACCCCTTAGATTGAAAAGACGCCCGTAACTATATACTTAAGCTTTTCTTTTACTTATGCATATTTCTTTAAGACTTCTGTAAGGCAGACGATGGCGTCATCCACCTCTTTTTCCGTGATGATGAGCGGCGGAAGAAAGCGCAGAACTCGCCCAGCTGTGCAGTTAATGATGAACCCTTTTTACCATCATATCATTGACGATATCATGGCCGTGCGTGGCTTCCTTAAGCTCTGCACCGAGAATCAGACCTTCACCGCGGACATCCGTGATATAGTTTGGATACTTTTTCTGAAGTTCTTCAAGCTGCGCTTTAAAGTATTTACCAACCCTCGTGACGTTTGCGAGAAATTCCTTTTTGTGGAATTGTGTCAAGCACGACATTTGCTGCAGCACAGGCAAGCGGATTCCCGCCGAACGTCGTACCATGATCTCCTGCCTGAAAGGCTTTTGCCACTTTGTTTGTCACGACGAAAGCACCGATAGGAACGCCGCCTGCGAGTCCCTTTGCAAGGGTCACAACATCAGGCTTTACGCCGTACTTGTCATAAGCAAAAAATGCACCGCTGCGACCGATGCCCGTTTGAATTTCATCAAAAATCAAAAGCGCATTGTGTTTGTCACAAATAGCACGAACCTTTTTCAGATAATCATCTTCCGGCGTATGTACGCCGCCCTCTCCCTGGATAGGTTCTAGCATGACGGCTGCTGTCTTATCTGTAACCATCTTTTCCAGTTCTTCATAAGTGTTATAATGGACATAAGAAAAACCATCCGGCAATGGACCAAAACCCTCATGATATTTTGGCTGTCCCGTTGCCGTCAATGTCGCAATCGTACGGCCATGAAAGCTATCCCATGCAGTGATAATCTGAGATTTATCCGAAGCTATGCTATGCGCGTACTTGCGTGCGATCTTGATCGCGCCTTCATTTGCCTCTGCACCGGAGTTGCAGAAGAACGCCTTACCAAGTCCGCTGAGTGCGACGAGTTTTGTCGCAGCATCTGCCTGCGGCTGCGTATAGTAAAGATTGGATACATGGATGAGCTTCCCCGCCTGCTCGCTAATCGCATCGATGAGCGGCTTGTAATTATGACCGAGGACATTGACCGCTATACCGCCGAGTAAATCAAGATATTTCTTTCCATTATTGTCCCAAACATAGGCGCCTTCGCCATGATCCAGGACGATCTTATAACGGTTGAAGACACCCAGATAATCCTTGGCATCCTTTTCAAAAATTTGCTTGTCCGTTTCTTTCATATAAAATTCTCCTTCGAGATGAAACACATCATCTGACGACCTGCGTTCCAATACCGGTCGAAGTAAATAGCTCCAAGATGATCGAATGTGGAATGCGCCCGTCGATGATGTGTGTCTTTCCTGCACCACCGTCGAGCGCCGCAAGACAGGCCTCGACTTTCGGAATCATACCGCCGGCGATTGTACCATCTTTGATGTAGTTTCGTGCTTCAGGCTGATGCAGCGTCGAGATAAAGGAACTCTTATCGTCAAATATCCTTGTAGATGCCTTCAATATCCGTAAGCAGTAAAAGCTTCTCTGCTTTTAGAGCGCCTGCCAACTCGGCCGCGACATAGTCTGCATTGATGTTATAGCTCTCGCCGTCTTCCCCGACACCAATAGGGGCGATGACGGGTACATAACCGCCGTCTAGCAGATCTTCGATAATCGTGGTATGCACCTTACGCACTTCGCCGACGTAACCGATATCAACCTGTTTTTTTGCATCGCCTTCATAGACAGTTGCGAGCTTCTTCCCAGCGACAATGAGTTCTGCATCTTTTCCCGATAAGCCGACGGCATGGACGCCGCTCTTATTCAGCTTTGTGACAATCTCAGAGTTGATTTTTCCATCGAGCACCATTTCAGCAATCCCGACGGTCTCTTCGTCTGTTACGCGAAGACCAGCGACAAAGTTCGTATCCTTGCCAACTTTCTTCAAAAAACGTAATCTCAGGACCGCCGCCATGCACAATGACAGGACGAATGCCCACATACTTCATCAAAGAGATGTCCTGCATGACCTTCTCTTTGAGTTCGTCATTGATCATCGCATTGCCGCCATACTTAATAACGACGGTCTTTTCGTAAAATTCCTGAATATAGGGCAGAGCCTCAACAAGGATTTCCGCCTTGTTCTCTGCTTCAAACTTTGCCATAACGTCTCCCCTTAGGTATGGTATTCACCGTTGATCTTAACGTATTCATAGGAGAAATCGCAGGTCCAAACCGTAGCTTCCGCATGCCCCATGCCAAGGTCAATATCGATAAGGATATCGTGTTCCGCCATGACTTTTTTCATTGCTTTTTCGTCGAATGAGACAGGAATGCCGTGCGCATAGACGGGAATACCGCCAAACTTTACAACGGTCTTTTCGCCTTCCATAGGAATGCCAGAATAGCCGACAGCGCAAATGACACGTCCCCAGTTCGGGTCTTCACCAAAGAATGCTGTTTTAACCAACGGGCTGTTGGCAACTGCCATACCGACCTGTTTGGCATCTGCAAAATCTTTTGCACTCGTCACATGAATCGTCAGGAACTTTGTCGCACCTTCGCCGTCAGAAGCAATGTGCTTGGCAAGTCCGCGGCAAACGTCATGAAGCACAGCTTTAAAGGCTTCGTAATCTGCGCCCTCCTCCTCGATCTTCACATTTTCTGCTTCGCCATTGGCGAGGACAATAGCCATGTCATTCGTTGACATATCACCGTCAACGGAAATCATATTAAATGTCTTTTCAACAACTTCGGAAAGCGCCTTTTGAAGCAGTTTTTGATCAATCGCTGCGTCTGTCGTAAGGAAAGCCAGCATCGTCGCCATATTCGGACGAATCATGCCCGAACCCTTTGCAATGGCACCAAAGCGAACTTCCCTACCGCCGATCTTGGCGGAGACTGCACATGCCTTTGAATACGTATCTGTCGTAATGATTGCATTGCCGGCATTTACACTGCCTTCTGCCGAAAGCTCACCAATCGCCGTCTTGATGCCCGTTTCGATTTTATCCATCGGAAGCGTAACGCCGATAACGCCTGTCGAGCCAACGATGACTTCCTTTTCTTTGCATCCGAGGGCCTCTGCTGCAAGGCGCTGCATCCTATGGGCGTCCTCATCGCCCTGCTCGCCTGTACAGGCATTGGCGCAGCCTGCATTGGCAACAACAGCATGTGCCTTGCCATTTGCCACCACTTCCTTCGATGCGAAGACCGGTGCTGCCGCAACACGATTTTGTGTAAAAGTACCGGCTACAGCCGCTTCTTTTTCCGTGTAAATGACAGCAAGGTCAAGGTTGCCGCTCTTCTTAATACCTGCCTTTACGCCCGCGGCCTTGAAGCCTTTTGGAAACGTAACGCCAAGCTTTGCATTCTTTTCGTTAAACATCGTTATTATCTTCTTTCTATATAAGTTTAAGGATACATGGGAACTACATCGAGCCCTAACTTTTCATCAAAACCACAGGCAATATTAAAATTCTGCACAGCCTGCCCTGCCGCTCCCTTTACGAGATTGTCTATGGCAGAGATGACAATGACGCGATTTGTGCGCGCATCGATGTGCCAAGCAATGTCACAGAAGTTCGAACCACGCACCTCTTTTTGTCGAGGGATACGCGCCGCGACCCAGAAGGCGAATAAAGTATTCCTTGTCATAAAAGCTTTTTCAAAAAGCCGCATCGACGAGTTCTGACGCAGCTTCTTTTAATGTTGCATAGCTTGTCGCAAGGATGCCGCGTGAATTCGGAATAAGATGCGGCGTGAAATTGATGATTGTCTTTTCGCCAGAGATATCCGTAATGGCCTGCTCGATCTCTGGCGTATGCCGATGGTGAGCAACATTATACGCGCGGAAATTATCGTAAAGCTCAGGGAAATGGTTGCCCTGCTTCGGCGATCGCCCCGCACCGCTTACACCAGACTTCGCATCGACGATAATCGTGTTGACATCAATCAGATGCTCACGAGCCAGTGGCGCAAGCGCGAGGATACTCGCCGTCGTGAAACACCCAGCATTGCCGATAATCTTCGCATCGCGGATACGCTCGCGATAAAGCTCTGCAAGCCCGTAGACACGTGGCGCATCCTTATGCGTGTGCTTTACATGATACCACGTTTCGTAAACCGAGGTATCTGTAAAGCGATAATCCGCGCCAAGGTCGATGATGCGTGTAGGAAGATCAGACAGAGCCTTTCCGACTTTCATGGCATGCCCGTGCGGCAAGCCAATGAAAACGAAGTCGCTATCCGCACCGATCGCTTGGATATCTTTCATGCTCTCAAGCATCATATCGTATCGCCCGCGCAGATGGGGGAAAAGACTTGCAATCGTTTCACCCGTATGGCTTTCCGATGTGATATGACGCACCTCTGCCTTTGGATGATTGTAAAGGATGCGAAGAAGTTCTACCCCCGCATATCCTGTAGCACCAAGTACACTGACTTTCATAATACTCCTCCCTAAAATGAGGCTTTCCTAAATAGGTATTTATAATAATACATCATTTTTGCATTTTTTTGCAACCATATCCGAGAAATTTCCTTAAAAAATAGACGCAAACATCTCAAAATGATATGATGATGGCACGCTCTGCTATACTTTTATAAAAGCACAGTAAACATTGCTTCACATCCTCTGCCATCTACTAGTAGCCCTAAGATACTTCCACCGAATTCTCATTAAGGTATTTTTATGAAAAAAATCAAAAAGCGACGCAGTTTTCGCCGATTCTTCCGATTGATCGGTACGCTCCTGCTCATCTGCTTTCTTTCCTTCCTTTTTGAAGGGCAGTTCTTCCTTATTCTCTCCGCAAGATACAGCAAATGTCAACGAGAACCCTCTTGCAAATGAACAGACCTCTTCTACAGAAAATAAAACGGACAGCATGCTCAGCCGCATGAAACGTATCATCTTTCTAAAACGTGCCGTACGCGCACATATTAACCGTGAAAACTATACACCTATCGACAAGATCCCAAAAGAGATGCAGTATGCAATCGTCGCCGTAGAGGATCGAAAATTCTACACACACTATGGCTTTGATCTCAACGGCATTGCCCGTGCCTCCCTCGTCAACTTCCAACATGGGAAAATTGAAGAAGGTGCAAGCACAATCACACAGCAGCTGGTCAAGAATCTCTTTCTTTCACACGAGCAATCCTTTGGACGCAAAGCAGAAGAGCTGATTCTAGCGCTTGACATGGAAGTGAACTACTCAAAAGATGAAATTCTAGAACTTTATCTCAACACCATTTACTATGGGTCGAATTTCTATGGCATCGGCAATGCTTCCAAAGGCTACTTTGGAAAAAAACCGAACGAACTCGCACTTCCGGAGGAAGCCATGCTCGCCGGACTTCCCAATGCACCTTCTCTTTACTCCCCCTACGTCGACTTCATAATGGCTAAGAAGCGACAATTTGTTGTACTGGACGCTATGGTCTCCGCAGGTTATATCGATAATGCCATGGCAGAAGATGCAAAGATCAAGCCGATTACACTGAAAAACTAAAGCATAAGCAATAAAAAAGAGGCGGCTCCAATAAGCTCCGCCTCTTTTTTATTGCTTATGACGCAACACTTATTTCTGCGTCTTCTTTTTCGTTATCTTCCTTCTTGCTCTTCTTCCCTTTCTTTGCCTTATCCATACCCTTGACCTGTTCCGTAACAGCACGGTCAAAGTGTTTGTAGAACTGTTCGCAAAGCGTCTTAAAGACAGGATCGCTGTCCTTTTCGTTACGGTTTGTAGAGATTTCATAGGTATAGAGAAGTTCATTCGTGCCGCTCTTATAAACGTCAAAGAAGAATGTCGTGCGGCTGTTGTTCGCTACCGTCAAGATGACATAGGCATCTGCAAATTCCGCGACATTTTTCCTTATACAGCTTGGCGGCCGTGCGGCGATCCAGTGCCAGAATATCTACATTCTTCATACTGTTGATATTGTCTGCAATCGTATTGTAAGAAACAATGTTTGCATGGGAAACCTTTGTTGCATCATCAAAAACCTTTTCAAGGTTTGCCTTGGTCGGGGCTTCCTTATCGCGCGGAATATACAGGGATGCGCCAAGAGCCAGACGGTGAATCTGCGTGAGATCCGCCCCTTTCTGAATCGTTTCCTCATCGGAATTTGCAAAAGCCGCCTGTGTGCCCATGACAAAAATCATAGCGATGACAAATAACTGGATGAGCTTTTTCATTACGTACCTCCAAGTTTTTAAAAGTATTTATTTCAAAAGGCCGTGATTCTTCAGCGCTGCTTTCAACTGCGCAAGATGCTCCGGCTCCATTTCGGACAATGGCATGCGAAGCGGACCCGCCGCATAGCCCAAAAGACGCATTGCCGTCTTAACAGGAATCGGATTGACCTCACAGAAAAGCGCATCGATAAGATCGGAGTAGCTGACCTGGAGCATCTCAGCCTTTTTTACATCGCCCTTAAAATACGCTTCGCACATATCGTGGGTATCCTGCGGCGCGACATTTGACAGAACGGAGATAACGCCCAAGCCACCAACCGAAAGAATGGGAACGATCTGGTCGTCATTGCCTGAGTAAATGGCAAGGTCATCGCCACAAGCTGCACGAAGATGCAGGACATGGGAAAGATCTCCATTTGCCTCTTTAACAGCAACGATATTTGGAATCTTGGCAAGCTCCTTAAAAGGTATCGATTGCAATTTGAACACCTGTACGCGATGGAACGTCATAGACGATAATCGGCAAGCTCACACTTTCTGCAATCGCCCTGATAATGCGCAATAAGCCCCTTCTGCGTGCACTTGTTATAGTATGGTGTGACAACCAAAAGACCGTCGGCGCCGACTTTTTCTGCATACTTTGAAAGTTCGACGGCGTAGTGCGTTTCATTTGAACCTGTACCCGCGATAACAGGGATGCATCCCTTAACGTATTCCACCGCATATTTGATGGCCGCACGATGCTCTTCATCCGTCATCGTAGCCGATTCACCTGTCGTTCCCGTGATGATGATAGCATCCGTGCCGCCCTTGATCTGATCGTCCAAGATGCGCCCGAGTTCATCAAAATTGATACCATCTTCAGTAAACGGCGTGATAATTGCAATGCCAGCACCCCGGAAGATTTCCTTCTTCATGAAAAAAAGCCTCCTACTCCGCCGCCTTGTCTGCGGCAATATATGTTAAATCTTGGGATTTCCAGTCTATGTCATGCTTTTTGCAAACTTCATGACGGCGTCTTCCATCATTTCGCGGTCAACAGCGTCCTGGTGAAGTACTTTCTTAGCCTTTAGCGATGAAAAGACCTATCGGCGCTTTTTGTCCCAGTCTGTTTCTCAAGTTCAGACAAAAGTGCAAAGGGCTCTGTCGGTGCCGTTTCGTCCCCAAGGGTCTGCAAGAACGCTTCCCGAAAAATTTATATGGACTTGCCGTCGATACAATGACCATGGGACGCACATCGCCCGTCTCTTTCCGGTACTTTTCTGCCACAGACCAAGCGACAGACGTATGCGTATCGAGAAGGTAATGTTTTTCTTTGAAAACCTCATCGATGCACACCTTTGTTCCTTCATCTTTCGTAAAATCTGCCCAAAACGTCTCTTGCATCTTTTTTTAAGACATCGGAACCAACGTCGTACCTGCCATTTTCTGCCAGTTCCTTCATCCATCCAGAAACTTTATCCGCATCCCGCGTCACATGATAGAGCAGTCGCTCGAGATTGCTCGAGATCAGGATGTCCATCGACGGCGTAATCGTCTTGAAAAAATTCACGCTTGCGGTTATAAATGCCCGTACGAAGAAAGTCCGTAAGGACATTGTTTGCATTTGACGCACAGACAAGCTTGCCAACGGGAAGCCCCATGCACTTTGCATAAAAGCCGGCGAGAATGTTGCCGAAGTTGCCAGTTGGAACGGTGAAATTCACCTTATCTTCCGACTGGATCTTTCCTGCAGAAAGAAGGTCAGCATACGCACTGAAGTAATAGACAATCTGTGGAACAAGGCGTCCCCAATTGATGGAATTTGCACTGGAAAGGCGGACACCTTCCCTTTCGAGCTGCGCGTTAAATGCCTTGTCGCCAAATATCTTCTTGACGCCCGACTGCGCATCGTCAAAATTACCACGCACGGCCGTAACGTTGACGTTGCTGCCCTTCTGCGTCACCATCTGAAGACGCTGAATGGGACTGACACCGCCCTCCGGATAAAAGACCATAATGGAAATCTGCGGCACGTCCGCAAAACCTTCCAACGCTGCCTTGCCGGTATCGCCCGAAGTCGCGACGAGAATAAGGACCTCCTTCTTTTCTCCCGTCTTCTTAAGAGCTGTTCCCATAAGCTGCGGCAATAGCTGAAGTGCCATGTCCTTAAATGCACTCGTCGGTCCATGGAAAAGCTCCAGTACGCTGAAGTCATCAAATATCTGAAGCGGCGCTCGCTTTTCTGTATCGAACTTGCCGCTTGCATAAGCGCGGTGAACACAGCCTTCAATCTCATCTTGTGTATAGTCGGTAAGAAAAAGCCCGAGCACCTTCTTTGCACGTTCATCATAAGAGAGATGCTGCAAGCCCTCAATAAAAGCGAGATCGACTTTCGGCATTTCCTGCGGCACGAAGAGACCACCGTCTGCCGCAATTCCCTTGATGATCGCAGCTGTGGATCCTGCTGTTACGTTATCGCTTCGCGTACTTCTGTATTCCACCGTCATCCAATCCTTTCAAAGACCAAACGTACATAAGCCATTCGTATGTGTGGCTATGCCGGTCATTCCCGAGTGTCACCATTATCATTCCATAAAAAGATGATAACATGAAAAAGTTTTTTTCAGCGATTTCTATAATCCGTAAAATTACCAAATCATATCTTATAGAATATCATGAAATTAATGAAAAAGAAAGAACCCAAATGCAATTCCAGCAAGATGGGGCAGAAAGGAAGTGCGCGATGAAAAATCGCAATGGCTCAGATGGAGGTTGTCCCCGGCCACCCTGACATCAATACGAAAACAATCCTACGCATGACCGAAGAAGCAAAAGCGAGCAGGCGCTTCTATCGTCATCTTTCCAGAAATGGCGGTACCAGGGTACCTCCTAGGCGACACTTGGGAAGAAACAGCATTTCTTCGCGACTGTGAATCTTATGGCAGGGACATCATCCATACGGCACAGGGCATCGTCATCTTCTTTGGCAACGTCGCGATTGACTGGAAAAAGAAAAATAACGATGGACGCGTTCGAAAGTACAACGCATTCTTTGCGGCAAAGAACGGCACCCTCATCCAGCCCGACAACATGCCGTATCCTTTCACCATCAAGACACTGATGCCAAACTATCGTGAGTTCGATGATACGCGTCACTTTTTCAGTCTCCAAAAGCTCGCCCGCGAACTGCAGACAACGCCCGATGCGCTCCTATCCCCGATCACGCTGAAGACAGCGGACAGAACGTACCGCATCGGCTGTCTGCTCTGCGAAGACGGCTGGAGCGACGATTATGAACTTGCACCTCTTAACATACTGCAACATGAGGACGTTGATTTCTTCGTCAATATTTCTGCCTCCCCTTACACGCTGGGAAAGAACGATAAGCGCAACCGCGTCTTTTCTGCGCAGGCGCGGAAGACAAAGGCGCCGCTGTTTTATGTCAACTGCATTGGCCTGCAAAATAATGGCAAGACGATCTACACATTTGACGGCTCCAGTACGGCATACGACAGCGAAGGACGCATTGTAGCGCTCGCGGAAGAATACACAGAAAAACTTACCGTCCTCTCACTCGAAGGACTCAGCAGGATGACGGAAGTCCCGCAGATAGGTATGCCTGATATCGCGCATATCTATCGTGCATTACACTATGGCATCGCTCATTTTTTGAAGAACATTCGCATGAACAAAGTCGTCATCGGTATCTCAGGTGGTATTGATTCTGCCGTCGCCGCAGCATGTTACGAGCGAATCGTCGGAAAAGAAAACTTACTTCTCGTCAATATGCCAAGCGTCTTTAATTCTGAAACAACCAAGGGGCTTTCGGCAAAGCTTGCGGAAAACCTAGGCTGCAATTATATGGTCGTTCCGATTCAGGAATCCGTCGACCACACGATACATCAACTCGAAGACACAGAAGTTACGCTTCTTGCCAGCGGCAAGAAGTCCCATCTTTTCGTCAGCTCCTTCGTACAGGAAAACATCCAGGCACGCGATCGAAGTGCCCGCGTCCTGGCCGGAGCTGCAGCAGCGTTCGGCGGCGGCTTCACTTGCAACGCGAACAAGGCGGAGACCACCGTCGGTTACTCCACGCTCTACGGTGACCAGTCGGGTTTTTTAGCTGCATTTGCCGACCTCTGGAAGCATCAAGTGTATGCACTTGCCAACCACCTGAATGAAAGCATCTACAAACGCGAGGTTATTCCGCAGGGCATCATCAACATCGTGCCGAGTGCCGAACTCTCAAATGCGCAAAATATCGATGAAGGCAAGGGCGACCCTATCAAGTACCCCTATCATGACTATCTCTTCCGCGCCTTTGTCGAACGCTGGCAAAAGGCGACGCCGGAAGATTTACTCATCTGGTACAAGGAAGATACGGTTGAAGAAAATATCGGCTGTGAAAAGGGTTTGGTAAAAAAGTATTTTCCAACCGCTAAAGACTTTATCGAAGACCTAGAGCACTGGTGGAATCAATTCTTCGGCATAGCGATTGCAAAGCGCATTCAATCCCCTCCCATCCTCGCCGTCAGCCGCCGTGCTTACGGCTTTGACTATCGCGAGGCACAAAACGGCGCTTACTATACACGCAGGTATCGCGAACTCAAAGAGGCTTTATTAAAGAAATAGGCTATGGCACAGGATACATTTTTCCAGAGAGACGGCAGGTGAGCACTTTCACCGCCTCGTACATCGTGCAAGACTTGAAAGTTACACACCGTCTGGTAACCAAAGAGGCGCTTCTGCCGTCGTTCACCTTGCAGACTTCATCATCCGTTACGGCATCCAGAGCGGTGCGAGCGATATTCACATCGAGCCAGGAGACAAAGCTATCCGACTTCGTTACCGGGAAGACGGCATCCTCTATAAATGGCCGGAAGCCATCCCCAGCCTGTTGGGCGCACAGCTGACCGCACGTTTCAAGGTCATGGGCGGCATGGACAGCACGCAAAAGACCCGACCGCTTGACGGAAGCATCGCTTTTCCGCTCGAGGACGGCGGGCACATTGATATCCGCGTCTCGACAATCCCTTCGGTTTACGGTGAAACTACCGTACTCCGTCTCATGAATATGGAAGAGACTCTACTAACCCTTGAAGAACTCGGCTTTTCCCAAAGAAATCTCCCGTACGTCCGCGAGCTCGTTCACCGCCCGCAGGGACTTCTCATTCTGACAGGACCGATGAACTCGGGAAAGACGACAACGCTCTACGCCGCGCTATCCGAGCTCAATGTGCCGACGACAAGCCTTCTCTCCTAGAAGACCCCATCGAACGAAAGATCGCGGGTGTCAGCCAGATACAGATCAACGAAAAGGCGGGTCTTGATTATATGGCCGGTCTTCGCGCCGCCCTTCGACAAGATGCAGAAAAAATTCTCCTCGGTGAAATTCGCGATGCAAGAACCGCTGAAATGGCCGTTCGCATTGCTCTTACCGGGCATCTTCTAATGACCAGTCTCCACGCTTCAAATACAATTTCTGCCATCTATCGTATGCTTGAAATGGATATTGAACCGTATCTTCTCGCAGAGACATTGGAAGGCATTATCGCCCAGCGCCTGATTCGGCGACTCTGTCCGCATTGCAAAAGAGAAGTGATGGACATTTCCCACAGTCAGTCTCGCTACGAAGCTGTCGGCTGCAAGCATTGCAGAGGCGGCTATATGGGACGCATCGCCTTGCAGGAAGTCCTCCCCATGACGGACGAGATGCGCGAACTCATCCGCAGCCGCAGTGCACGGCGAGACATTGAAACCGCAGCAAGGCACGCAGGAATGCGAACGCTCTACGAAGACGGTGCAGAAAAAGCAAGGCAGGGGCTTACAGACATGGAAGAAGTAAGGAGAGTGCTCGATGGCAGCAATTTCAGAGCAGACAGGGCAGACGAAAGTTCTTGAGGGTAAACGAGCCGCTGACAGAGAAGAAACTATTTTTACAGAACTGCTCACCTTGCCAAATGCAGAACAAGCCAGCGACTTCTATCTAATCGAAGGACAGAACATCTATATCCGCATCAATGGGGAACTGAAAAACACGGGGCGTATGGCATCCACCAGGCTGCTTGCCTATCTTGTCCAAAAAACCCTGATGGAGCACGAACAAAAAGCCTTCCAAGAAAAATCCATAGATATTGATTTTTCTTGGTCATTTGCAGACAGACGGTTTCGCGGAAATGCCTATCATGCCGGCGGGCAGCCCGCCATCGTACTTCGTCAGCTCCCAAATACCATTCCGGAGCTTCGTGCCATACAGCCCTTAGCTGTTTGGCATCGGTTGTTTTCTCTTTCGCACGGTCTCATTCTCGTATGCGGACCGACGGGGTCCGGTAAGAGTACGACCATCGCAGCCTTTATCGAAGAACTTGCGAAGCATACCCCCCGCCACATCCTGACGCTCGAAGACCCTGTCGAATATATCTTCACAAAAGAAACTTCGCTCATCAGCCAGCGAGAATTTGGACGCGACTTCTTTTCCTTCGAAGCTGGACTGCGGAGTGCACTTCGCGAGATGCCCGACATTCTTCTCGTCGGCGAGATCCGCGACAAGGAAACCATGCGCGCAGCACTGATGGCGGCAGAAAGCGGCAGTCTTGTGCTATCGACATTGCACACGATGGGAGCGGCGGAAGCCCTTCTTCGCATGGATGGCTTTTTTGCAGAAAATGAGCGCGATGCCATCCGCTCACAAGCAGCAACCTGTGCTTCAAAGCATCTTTTCACAGGAACTGCTTCCCGCAAAGAGCGGCGGCCGCGTCTCCCTCACCGAGGTGCTCCTTCGGACACCTGCAACGACAAACCTTATCCGACAGGGAAAATACATGCAGCTAACCTCCTCAATGATAAGTGGAAGTGCACTTGGGATGCAGACAAGGGAGATGGCGCTTGAGGCACTTTATCGAAGCGGAAAAAAATTACGGAAGCCGTTTATCGCGAACAGAAACGAGGCGAAACGATTTGAACCATCTGCGAATGTTCTCCTATACAGCGCGGGACAAAAACGGCGCGAAACGATCCGGCACAGTTGAAGCAGCGGATATTCATAGCGCGGCACGAAAGATTCGCGCCATGGCACTCTATATCATAAAACTGAAAGAAGAAAGCCTGCCTGCATTCCTTCAGAAAAATCGCCTGACTTCCAGCTCTATGAATCCGCACCGTACATCCATGTTCCATGCTTTTTCAAATCTTGGACAAAAAGATGCTGTCTTCTTTTTCCAACAGCTTGAAACCCTCTTTGCTGCCGGGGTACCCATTCACGAGGCACTTGCCGCCATCACTAAAGTGCCGCAGGCCTCTGCCTACACGCGCATGATTGAAGGAATCTATCGAAAAGTTCTTCTCGGCGCTCCGCTTTCTGAGGCCTTGCGCACCTATCCCAAGGTCTTTTCTGAGACCTCTGTATACCTTGTGCGCTCCGGTGAACAAAGCGGCTCACTCGATACCATACTGAAAAATCTCGCAGCGTTTCTCGCCCGTGACCACGAAGCCCACGAACGCATGAAATCCATCATGCTTTATCCTATGGCTCTGCTCATCATCACGATGCTTTCCGTCACCTTCATGACGATCTTCGTTCTGCCGACAATGGCATCGATGCTGCGCGACATGAATGTTCCTCTGCCGCTTCCCACGGAACTCCTTCTCACCAGTTTTGCCTTCATCACCGGACATCTCACATCCGCTGCTTTCCTAGTCGCTGCACTTTTTCTTTTCGCTGTCTCTCTCATGAAAACGCCGCGTACAAGGCAGGAAATCGACCGTCTGCTCCTCCATATCCCTATCTTTGGAAAACTTCGCCTTTATGCAGCTTGGCGCATCATCCTTGAGACACTGTCCGTCCTCATCGCAAGCGGCATGACCTTTGCCGATGCGCTGAATATGGTGCGAAAGGCGACGAAAAATCTCGCCCTTCAATATCTTCTGGATAACGCGTACCATGAAGTTTCGAAGGGCAATCGCCTGAGCCTTGTCCTTGGAAAATCTCCGCTCTTTCCCGCGCTTCTGACTTCGATGATCGCAGCGGGAGAAACGTCCGGCGAAATGGAGCAAATGATGAAGCGAGCAGCAGACTTCTGCGGCGTGACAGCAACGAACTTGTCCACGCGCATTGAAGCTCTCGCTGAACCCATCATGATGCTCTTCATCGGCGGCATCATCTTTTTCTTCATCCTCTCCGTCATCCTGCCGCTCCTCGGTACGATGGATGCTTTAACCTAGCTAGTCTTGAACCACAGAAAGGAATCTCTCCCTATGAAGATTCGCATGCCACAGTCCTATTTCAGCAAACTCATGCGTGCCATCGTTGAATTTGAAATGATCCAAGACGGTGACAAGATTCTAATCGGTGTATCGGGCGGCAAGGACAGTATCTTCCTAACCTATGCGCTTGCCTGTATGCGCGAGCGGCTGAAAAAAGATTTCTCGATTGCCGCACTGACCATCAACCCGATGTTTCCCGATGTCAACTTTGATGTCGAGCGAATTCGCAAGTTCGTAGAAAACCTCGACGTCCCCTTTGATACAATAGACGTCGATATCGCGGGAACGATTGAAGCGCAAGGCGGCAAAAAGCCATGCTTCACCTGCGCCTTTTTCCGCCGCGGCGCCATGAACAGACATGCGAGTGAACACGGCTACAACAAGATTGCCTATGCCCATCATAACGATGATGCCGTCGAAACCTTCCTGATGAGCCTCCTCTACTCAGGGCAGATTCAGACTTTTCTGCCCGTCACCTATCTCGACCGCACCGATCTCACAGTCATCCGTCCGCTCGTCTACTTCCGCGAAAGCGATACACGTGCCGCCGTCCAATATCACGGCTTCACACCTGAGCCATCCCCTTGTCCGAATGACGGTCATACCATCCGTCAGACCGTGAAAGAGCTCATTGCCAAACTGGGCGAAGAAAATCCCACACTCTATGACCACTTAGCCGCTGGCATGCGCCAAGGTGCACTTGGTGAGCTATGGCCGCGCGCAAAGACAAGGAATGAAATGAAAGAGACCTACCTCAGATACATGGGAAAGAAATGATGCACAACAAGGGATCTGTCTTCAAAAGAAAGCAGATCCCTTGTTCCTTGGTATACATAAGCAGGATAAAATTTATCAAATATTAAACGGTGCAAAAATCCTGCGAATATAATTTCTGCCTTTTGTCATCAGGCGAATGGTCGGCTCCAGCATCTTCGGCTGACGGATGACAAGCCGCAGAATCTTTTGACGGAATTGACGATAATCCGCATCGTAGTCGCGCAGGAAGTCCTCCATCTCCATTTCGACCGAGACCGATGGAATATTCGATGGAACGATGTCGCAGGCGCGTCCCGAAATCTTTATCTCATCACCACGGAAGGGAATGTAACACGAAAGACCTTCTTCTTTTTGAATGCGGCTTTTTAGTGCCTCTTGTGCCTGCCCTTCGCCATGTACGATAATGACCTTTGCTGGCCGCGGTGTTTTCAGGGAAGAAATCCAAGATAGAATCTGATTCTGATCGGCATGAGCAGAAAAAACCGTCGAGCATCTTGATCTGCGCCTTTACCGCAACTTCTTCGCCGAGGATACGCACGCGTTTGATGCCGTCAATCAGCCGACGACCCAAACTGCCTTCTGCTTGGTAGCCAACAAAGAGAATCGTAGACTCCGGACGCCAAAGATTATGTTTCAAATGGTGCAGAATACGCCCGGCATCCGCCATCCCCGATGCCGACAAAATAATAGCAGAGCCCTCTTCGCTATTGAGTGCACGAGATTCTGCCGGTGTTTCTGAGATCTGCAGCTGCGGAAAGCGAATAAGAGAGTGCTCCCTCGTAAAGATAGCAATCGCTTCGTCATCAAAGTCCTGTGAATTTTGCAGGAAAATGCGTGTTGCCTTAATGGCAAGCGGACTGTCGAGAATAATCGGAATATCCTCGTCAAGCTTGCCGGACTTCCACAGATCGTAGAAGTAATACAGCAATGTCTGCGTGCGGCCGACGGCAAAGGATGGGATGATGAGGTTGCCGCCGCGATCCATCGTATCATTGATCAGTTCAAGAAGGGCAGTCTCCTTATCATAAACCTGATGCAGCCGATCGCCATACGTCGATTCGACGAGCAGGAAATCCGCACCATCGATTATCGTTGGATCCTTGATGATCGGTTGATTCGGCTGGCCGAGGTCGCCGGAAAAGACGAGCTTCGTTTCTTTACCGCCTTCCCTAACCCGCACTTCAAGAATAGCAGAACCTAGAATATGCCCGGCATCGCGGAAAGGTCAATGACAGATTTTCTGATACATCAAATGGCGTATCATAGGCAATCGTTTCAAAATGCTTCAGCGCTTCCATGGCTTCATCAAGCGTGTAGAGCGGCTCGACAGGAGCATCCCCACGCCGGCGTCCCTTGCGGGTCATCATCACAGCATCTGATTCCTGAATATGCGCCGAATCCGGCAGCATGATCTGAACGAGTTCACACGTCGCCTTTGTTGCATAGATAGTTCCCTGAAAACCTTCTTTGATGAGTTTTGGAATCAATCCACAATGGTCGACATGTGCATGCGTCAGAAAAACGGCACGAATTTCGGCGGGATTAAAGGGAAAGACTTCATAATTCAGCTCTCGAATGCGCTTTGCCCCCTGGAACATACCGCAATCCACCAAAAAGCTGTCATCTCCGATCTGCAGGAGATAACAGGAGCCTGTAACCATATGCGCTGCGCCAATAAATTTTAGCCTCATGATGAACGCTCCTTCCTTATCATCGAATAAAAAAGAGAAGTTTCATCTTCTACCTATATATACTATTCTGACTTTTTAAGAAAAAACCTGCAAAGAGAAAAAATCTATCTCAGGCATCCCCGATGACACGAACCTCTGGATAAATATCGACGCCATGCGCTTCTTTAACGTGCTTTTGTACCTCTTTGATGAGATTCTGCACATCCTCAGCCGTCGCATGGTCCGCATTGACAACAAAGCCAGCGTGTTTTGTCGAAACCTGCGCCCCACCAACGGAAAAGCCCTTAAGGCCGGCTTGGTCTATCAAAGTTCCTGCAAAGTATCCAGTGGGGCGCTTGAATGTGCTGCCGGCACTTGGCATATCGAGCGGCTGCTTGCTTTCGCGCCGTCTGGTATAGTCCTTCATTTTTTGACGAATATTGACTCGATCACCCTGTACCAATGTCAACGATACCTCTACGATCGCTTCACCATTTGTCTGGAAGATGCTGTGCCGATAGCCAAGTTTCAGCGCATCTTTTTCATATGCATGAAGATTTCCCTCTGTATCGACGGACAGAGCCTCGGAAACGATATTTTTCATTTCACCGCCATAAGCACCTGCATTCATGAAGACTGCTCCGCCGATACTTCCTGGAATACCGCAGGCAAACTCAAGCCCCGTAAGGCCGTTTTTGTGCGGCAACTTCCGAAACATCCTTTAACATCGCGCCCGCTTCCGCACGAATGACGTTTCCCTCTACAAGAATACGTGACATAGGGCGTGCAAACTTAACAATGACACCGCGAATGCCTTTGTCACGGACAAGTATATTCGAACCGTTGCCGAGGATTGTCAGCGGAAGATTCTCAGCCTTAACCAGTGCCAAAACCTTTCTCTGCCTCTTCTTTTGATGCCGGAAAGATCAGACAATCTGCCGGACCGCCAATTTCAAACGTCGTATGAAGTTTCATTGGCTCATCCAGTCGCAAACAATTTGGTGCAATAAACGCACGACAGGCATCCACAAATTTCTTAAAGCCTTCCGATTCTCTTATCATCAAAATACCCATCCCAATCCATATTCGAATAGTAATTTTTACATTATAACGGACTTTTTAAAAAGATTACAAGTTGCACTTAAGAGAAGGAGGCAAAGGATAACAAAGAAAAACTCCCGAGTTTCCTCGAGAGTTTGAAAGAAAAAGACTTACGCCTTACTCTTATCCAAGACGGGATGACAAGCGCCGCAGGTACCGGAACAATGATCACAGGAGCCTCCGCAGCAATCTTCCCTGCCTAGTTGGAAGTTACGGTAGACATGCCGCAGTGCGTGATAAAGCCCGGCAGCAACGAATGCCCCGCAGATAAAAGTCGCCATTGCAATCCCCTCCTTGCATGAAAACTCATTTCCTAAGCTATCCCCGTAGTTCCTACGGTTCTATTTGCCGAATGTACGATGAAAGTCGCAAGTATGCGGCTCACTTTCAATCAAAAAGCCAAGCAGACGTCCCACTTGGTATACGATGAGAGAAACAAACCAAGCGATGACGAACATGTAGACGGCAGAGAATCCGACCCATTTCCATCCGCCTGCTTCCTTCTTTATGGTGCCCATTGACGTAACACAAGGCGTGTAGAGCTGCGAGAACACCATGAAAGCAAAAGCAGAAAGGCTCGTGAAAGCACTCGCCATTCCCGTACTCATCATTGTAGAAGCGGTATCTGCTGCATCCTCTGCTTCTGTCGAAACATCACCAGCACCATAAAGGATACCGATCGTAGCCACGACTGTCTCCTTTGCCAGGATGCCAGAAAGAACAGCTGCACCGGCTTCCCAAGACTCAAAGCCTTGGAAAATAAAGAGTTTCGAGATATAGTCGCCGAGCGTTGCGAGAATGCTGTCTTCGATTTCACACGGACCACTGAAGTTATAGTTGGAAAGAATCCAGAGCAGAACCGAAGCCGCAAAGATAATCGTACCGGCTTTGATGAGGTAGCCCTTGCCCTTATCCCATGTCTCGAGCATCACGGACTTCATATCCGGCATACGATACGGCGGCAGCTCGAGAAGGAAGGTAGAACCCTTCGATTTGAAAATCGTCGAACCGAGACCTTTTGCCACGATAATTGCCATGACCATACCGATGACATACATCGCAAAGACAACATTTGCCGCATTATCCGGAAAGAACATTGCAGCAAAGAGTGCCATGATCGGCAGCTTTGCACCGCAGGTGAGGAACGGCGTAACGAGAATCGAAATCATGCGATCCTTTTCTGAATCCAGCGCACGCGCACCCATGATGGCAGGAACACCGCAGCCAAAGCCCATCATTAGCGGCATGATGCCCTTACCCGTAAGACCGCAGCGGCGCATGATCGGGTCCATGACAAAGGCGATGCGTGCCATGTATCCTGTACCGTCAAGGAAGGATAGGCAGAAGAACAGAACAAAGATCAGAGGAACGAACGTCAAGACCGCACCGACACCGGAGATGATGCCGTCACAGACAAGCGAGACCATCCAGTCGGCAACGCCGGCATCGGTCAGGAAGTCTTTGCTGAAATCGACAAAATCGGTGTTGATGAGTTCATCGAGTCCATCTGCAATCGGCTGACCAATCCAAGTAAACGTGATTTGAAAAACCAAATATAAGATGGCTAAGAAAATCGGTAATGCTAATATGCCGTTTGCCAGGTAGCGATCGATCTTTTCGGAGCTCGTCTGACCGACGTTGCCCATATCGACTGCATGCTCCATAATCTTGCCAATGAGGTCGTAACGCGCTTCGATAATCGCTTCTTCCTTCTCCTCGTCAGACTTTGCAGACTGGCGAATTTCCTGGATTTTATCGATATGCTTCTGTACGGTTGGACTAACTTCATAGTTTGCCATAACCGTGCTCGTGAAGATGTCGAGGAGCTTTGCTCGGCTCTTGCTGCTGCGTCCGATCGTTTCGACCACCGGCATACCAATGATTTCTTCAAGCTTCCGCGTATCGATCTTAATGCCGCGGCGCTCTGCATCATCCTGCATATTGAGGTCAATGAGAAGTGGAATACCTCGCTCCAAAAGCTGAACAGTCAGGAAGAGATTGCGTTCAATATTTGAACTGTCAACAACATCCATGACAAGGTCAAGCTTATTGTTCATCAGGTAATCAATGACAATCTTTTCCTCTGGGCTGCGCGCATTGACACTGTACGTACCAGGAAGGTCGACGATGGAAATCGCACGATCCTTGTAGCGGGTATAGCCGACTTTTTTATCGACCGTAACGCCCGGCCAGTTACCAATCTTCTGGCGCGCCCCCGTCAATTCGTTGAAAATTGTCGACTTGCCGGTATTCGGATTACCGGTAAGTGCAACAGCTAAAGTAGACATGAAAAAAGAACTCCTCTCAAAATCAACCGACCTGCTCAACCTCGATGTACTGTGCATCCATCTTGCGCAACGCAAGGTTATAGGAACGAACACCGATGGCGATCGGGTCGCCGAGCGGTGCAGAGCGAAGAATCGTTACCTTCGTTCCGGGCGTCAGTCCCATGGTCATTAGACGCTCTTTCAAATCTGTGCTGCCAATGTTACGGATTTTTACTGTCATACCCGTTTTGGCCTCTTTCAATGTCATGCGAAGAACCTCCCCTAGATAAAATTATTTCTCCTATGCTCTGAGAATGGCGAGCTTTTATCATTCTCGATAATAGACTAAAAAACATTCTGTCAAGGATAATCATTTTTTTATCTCTATTATAAATAAAAAGCAATAGGGATCTGTAGAATTTTATCCTACAACAAGAAGCAATGCAGCATGTACTTATCTTGAAAAGACTTTATTTTAGAGAAACTTTATTCAAGCGTTTATCTAAAAAGCTGTGCACAGCCTCCGTGACAAGCCCCGCTGTTATACCAGACAGCAAAAGAACAGGATAGTAGAAAAAAAGACATCGGTGCTTGAAAGCCAAATCGTTGCGATCAATATCTGCCCTGTATTATGCACGGCTCCCCCCATGGCACCTAAGAACCAGAGCGGCAAATTGGGTAAAAATCGCAGGAGCAAAAGACAGAAAAAGAGAGAAGAAAGACCACCCGCCGCACTGAACGGCGGTGCGGATACCGCACCGATCAAGCATGCACCTAAAAAAATGCGTATCAAGAGAACAGCGAGAGCCTCACGAAAGCGAAAATGAACGAGGACGTAGATCGTCACAATGTTTGCCAGCCCGATTTTCACGCCTGGAACAATAGGAAGAATCGGCAGGAAAGAATTCTGCCACATAGAGCGAGAGAGACAGAGCGACGAAAAAGGACATGAGCAGCAGACGCCTTGTCGATATACGCTGCCGCGTCATGCCTTCATGAAGAAAAGAGGGACAAATGCCCTCTGTCTTTCTATACTTATAGGCATCATTTAGCATTATCTTGCCACTCCATCAAGTTCATCTTCGCTGCCTGCTTTTTTTTGAAAGCGTATCTCAAGGCGATGCGGCAGACAGATGATCGAGCCCTTCTCGGATAGTTCCCCCATGCGGACACAAATCTGATCCGGGCAGTCAGCTTCTTTGATACGAATCTTACCATCTTTTTATCTGCACGATGTTATAGTGTTCACCGTAAGAAATTCGAAAGGACGTATCGTGTTCTAACTCGCTTTTTGAAAGCGTCTTTATGATCTTTCCATCCTGCAATATCTCAACAGATCCCTTCTCTGCTTGCCCACGAAACATCAGCAGCAAGACGGCAATGAGAAAAATGACACCGACGATGGCAAATAATTTCCATGATGCGACGTGCCTTAATGGAACAGAATGCTTACTCATGCAACACCTCAACAGTAAAAACCCTCGCTTGGCGTAAATGAGGCTTGAACCCCTCAGTTACGTAGATTTTACCATTCATTGCGACTAAAATCATCTCAAAATCCCCTTTTTCCTTCCAGAGCGCAAATGCCGAATCTTTCCCCATGACGAAGACTGCGGTGGATAAAGCATCGGCATACCCACAGTCCGGCATGATAATCGTAGCGGAAGCCAACCCACTCTGCGCCGGCTTCCCCGTCGTGGGATCGATGATATGCCAATAGCGATGTCCTGTTTCATCGATGAAGAAGCGCTGGTCAATCGCAGAGGTGACCACTGATGTATCCGAAACCTGAAGTACACCGATTGGATCGCCGCCAAAGGGATTTCGAATGCCAATTTTCCAAAGCGAGCCATTCGGCTTTTTTCCGATGACCTCAACATTTCCCCCTAAATTTAGGAGCGCAGAGGTTATGCCTTTTGCACGAAGGCGCTCTGCGACCAGTTCTGACGCATAACCTTTGGCTGTTGCACCGAGCTCTATTCCACCGGATTCCAACATGACTGCCGGTTCTCGCCCATCCTTGCTATGCAGCTTTGCAAGTCCTGTCAAAGCTCGTGCCGCTTGCAGCTCATCATCACGCGGTACACGATGCGCACCGCCGGAAAAGCCCCATGCTCTGAGAACGGGCAGCAGTGTAATGTCCAACGCTCCGTTTGTTTCTCTGCCGACACGGATAGACTGTGCTATCAGTTCTTTTGTTTCCTCTGCAACACCAACGTATGCTCCAATATGATGGTTGATTCGATAGACGTCACTGCCCTCTTTTGTCGGTGACCAGCGTGCGTCATCCCCTTCGAGCATTTCGCGTGCTTCTCTTGCTTCCTCTTTTGCATTTTTTCCCGAGACGAGAACTGTCATCGGGGTATCCATGGAAAAGAAATCTTCCTGCGCGGTCTCATCTCCTGTTTGCTCGCGTATTTCTAAAGGATACCATGCATGGGATAGTGTCGTCAGCACGCACAAAAAAATAAGCAAGACGAGCATGATGCCCGCCTTGCCCAAAAAACGCTTCACTTCTTAGCCTCTTCTATCGCCTTCTGCGCTGCCTCTGCGAATTGTTCGTAAGAGATCGTCGCACCGGAGATAGCATCGACTTCGGATAGCTGCTGCTTTTCTACGAGCTCTTTTGCATAGGTAGCATTCGCCTTAACGGCGTTCTGCGCCTTTTTATAGGTCTGTTCATTCGTGATCTGACCATTTTTTTTGCCGTATTCTTCGCCCTTCAGCGCACCTTCTTTATCGATACCGAAGTACGTACAATTCGTAATCTTATGATCCTGTATGGTAATGGCGATCTTACCGTGGCCATAAGTATCGTTTGCGCTGCTTTCCGCCTGATAGGTGCCATCTTTCGCATTCGAAAGGTCGATAGTCGCTGCCTTGCCCGATGTTTCCTGTGTAGACGGATCTGATTGTTTCGCTGTATCGTCGCAGCAACTGCTGCATCCGGCGAAAAAGTGATGCCGCTGCCAGCCCTGCCACCAGTGCCGCAGCGATCCTTTTCCTGCGGGACATAAAGAAAAACATGGAGGTTGCTTCCTTCTTTACTTCTCCTGCACTCATGCCCTTTTTTCCCTTCCCTTCTTTTCCTGCTTTTTTTCGACGAGATGTCCATGTTCGATGATGACGCAGCGCTCTGCTTCTTCACCGACTTCTGCCGAATGCGTGACAGTCAGAATCGTATGTCCCTTCGTCGTGAAGTTCATGAAAAATCTGCATGACAAGGTTCTGATTCTTCTCGTCGAGGTTGCCCGTCGGTTCGTCGGCAAGGATGAGAACCGGATAATTGATGAGGGCACGGGCAATGCAGACACGCTGCTGTTCGCCGCCCGACAGCTGGCTTGGCAGATGCTCGGCACGATCCTTCAAACCGACGCGATCCAGCGCCTGAAGCGCTTCATCCTTATCTGGAATACTGTGATAGTACTGCGCCGCCATGATGTTTTCGACAGCTGTCAAATACGGAATCAGATGGAATTGCTGAAAGACGATGCCGATCTTGTCACGGCGGATTTCGGTCAGCTCTTTATCCGAGACATTCGTGAGATCAAGACCATCCAGTATGACAGTACCGCTTGTCGCATGATCCATACAGCCGATGATATTCATAAGTGTCGTCTTGCCGGAGCCGGATGGTCCCATGACAGCAAGCCAATCGTTCTTTTCCACCGAAAGATTGATGTTGGGAAAGTGCGGGAACCTTGCCGCCGTAAAGCATGGAGACATCTTTCATTTCTAGAAAGGCTCATAAGAACTCCTTACTCTCCCCGCAAGACAATGGCGGGGTCAACATTCGTAGCAATGCGGACAGGAATCAGGCTGGCGACGCCCGTCACGAGGATGGAAAGTGCAATGGCAAGAACTGCGATCGCTGGTGCAAAGCTAATGGCTCTCGAAAAGACATTCATGCTGACGCTCTGCGCAAAGAGATAGCCGAAAAAAACTGCCGAGTACGCCGCCGATGGCACCGAGAATACAGCCGTCGCCCAAAATTCCTTGATGATATCGGGGTTCGACGCACCGAGTGCCTTCTTTAGGCCAATCTCCCTGCGGCGCTCTGTGACGACCGCCGTCATCGTCGTTGTAACGCAGATGAGCGTCAAGATGAGGACGATGATTGTGACGAGCAGGATCAGAACCTGCAGCTTAGAAAGGACGTTAAACTCTGAATGAGCGATCTGCTGAACCTCTTCGACGGAAATCGAACTGTCTGCCTTTCGCATAGCTTCTTCCGCACTTTGCAGCTTGTCGCCGTCAGCGACGATACTAACCTGCGCCAGACCTATCTCACCGGGCTTATCGATCTGAGACTGCAGCTCGTCAAGGTTCATGAAGGCGAAGGATTCTTCCTTGCCGCCCGTGCTGACGATGCCGGAAACCGTATAGGTCTTTATTGCCGTACCCTCTCCTGCGCTGACCGTCACCGTATCGCCGATAAGGCTTTCCGGATCGCGGGAGAATTTCTTGGCAATCTCTGCACCGAGCAGGATTTCATGCTTCCCCTCTGTGGGGTATTCGCCTTTGACGAGCCAATACGGGCTGACCTTCTGCACTTCGGCAAAATCCGTACCGCCGGTTAAAAACCGGCTGCTTGTTAATTTCAAACGATCGTAAAGGAACGGCGCAACGCCTACGACTTCCTCGCCGCTGAGCGCGTCTTTTGCACGAGCAAAGGATTCTTGTGAAAAGCTGGCATGATCGCCCGAAGGAAGAATGAGAACATTGGCACCGTAGGGCACGAAATTCACGACCGAGCTGTGCCGGAACTTCGCGATAAACCGTAATCATACCTGAGATGATCGCTGCACCGACCGCAACAGCGAGGAGCGCGATCGCCATGCGCGATTTCTGACGCCAAAGCGATTGCACAATCATCGTCGGTAAAAAGCGATATTTTTTTGTACATCGAATCACCTGCCATGAAGGACGCTCGCTGGCTGGAAGCGAGGCAGCATACGAATGGCGGGGACACTTCCGATAAAAAGCATCAGAGCCATGAGGACAGCGACAACCGGAAGCACGACGAGATTACTTGCTATGCCAGAGCCAAAGACGGTATGTCCAATTGCCTGCGCCAGCAAAAGACCGCCGAGGTAGCCAACAACGCCGCCGATGATGCCCGCTGTAAAGATTTCAACCAAAAACCATCAAGATGACGGAAAGGTTCGTCGCACCGAGCGCTTTCATCAGTCCGAACTCACGGCTGCGCTCCATGATATTTGCACTGACGAGGTTCGAGACACCAAGTGCTGCCGAGATAAGCGATAAGATCGTGATGAGCATCATAAGCATCTGCGTCTTATCCAGAATCTTTCCCTCTGATTCTGCAATCTGACGGACAGGCTGCGCCGTTGCGCCGGGAATGGCCTCTTCAATCTGATATGCGATCGAACTGACATAGGATGTACAATACCAGATCTCACGCTCTTTTTGTGAAAGGCGCTCCGGATTTTCTGCTGCCTTTCGAGCAAGATCGTTTTCCGGCGTCGTCATCGCACTGACTTCGATCTTGTCAATCTTTCCCTCGTGCCCGAACAGACCTTGGACAAAGCCAAGGTTTGCTGTGATGGCATCATCTTCTGTGCCGCCGCCCGAAACAATGCCCGTGACTTTAAGCGTGCCTTCTGTTCCATTTTGTGTATAAGAGATCGTATCCCCAGCAGAGATGCCAAGATTCTGCGCGAGTTTTGCGCCAACGAGAACCTCATCTGCTGCTTCCGTCGGCCATGCGCCGTCAACTTGCCACCAAGACTTCATCGGCTCGGTGCCGGATGCAAAATCTTCACCGGTAGGAAGCTGTATGGAATGCGTAAACCAAGTGCCGATGATCGGTACGGACTGCCCACCAGAAAGCGTCAATTGTTCTTTAAGCTCCGGTGCAAAAGCGATGATATTGTTCGTCCAAAAGATCGTCTTTATCTTGCCGATATCCGATTCATTCAGATACGCCTGACTGCCGCCTTCCACGCCATATATATCACGAAGGACGGAGGCATTTCGCGGCGTAACGGTGATGTTTGCACCGTAGGCCTTCAGCTCCTCATTGACTTTATTGCCGATGTCGAACATGACGTTCAGCATGGCGGCAGCCAACGAAACGCCGAGCGCAACCGTGAGTGCGATGAGTATAAAGCGCTTTCTCTGACGAATCAGCGCTCCTTTTACCATCTGCCAAAACAAACAAACTCCCCCCTTTTTTAATTAAATATCTTCTTTGCCGCCTCCAGTGCTTCGACTGGAATGCGAAGATTGCCTTCGGTGACCTGATGCTCGAGTGGAATCGGATTACAGCCACCCTTTGTACCAATTGTCGCTTTGTTCATGACGACATCGCAAAGGCGGCAGACGACCTGATTGTCACGTTCGTAATAGCCCGTAGGACCACAGATTTCACAGGCATCCAGACCGACGCCGTACGAATTGCCGCCCTTCAATATGACGATAAACCGAACCTGCTGACCACCAGATGCCTGATAGACAAAGCGGTGCAGATGCCCATCGTTGACATCGCCAAGCGGAAGGTCGACGTGATCTCCTACGGGAACCACTGGCTGTGGCTTAACTAATTCAACCTGCTTATTGGCATAGCGAGACCAAAAACTTGAAAACGCGACCATGAAGATAAGCGCGACAACCGTAGCAGCGCCCCAGCGACGCTTATGAATAACGCCCTGAATAAGACGGCGATATCGTGCGGGATTCATATCCGCCGGCCGTGCCGGGCGTTTCTGTGAATAGAGCGTAATCGGCACAAAGAGCACGGCAAAAAAGATGATGAAGATGAGCCACGAAGAATGGTCAATAATCGGCGCCATCAAAGAGAGCACGGATTCGCTCGAAATGATATGCCGTGCGAGAAAGAGTTGGACGAGAAAGATGCCTTGCTGTACCATCATAGCAAGTGCCTGAACGATGAAGACAAAGACCAATCGCTTGTCATTCAGTGCCGCTGCTGCACGATAAACAACGTAAGAGCCAATACATCCAAATAAGAACCCTGCACCAAAGCCCGCAAGCTTGACAAAGAAGTTCGTCGATGTATAGTCGCCCGCGGCAGAAATGGCGCTGCCGACCGGGATAAACCAAATTTCCATCCCATGATAGAAAAAGAGAAGGAGTCCTAAAACAATAGCACTATATTTTAACGGTGCATAAGGCTTTTCTTCCTGACCGCGTCCGCGTGCGAGCAAAACAATGCAGACGATTTCTGCAAGAAAGGCAATCGTAATGGCAATGCCTTCTACGCCTTCGCGGCTGACTGCATTGCGCGTGCCGACACGGGCGACAACAATGGCAATGGAAAGCCAGAATCCCCACTTGATAGCCGAACGATACCCTGTCTGATATCCCTTTGCAGGGAGACGCTGCAAGATTGCATAGAGGATGCCGAGCGGAACAGCCAGCGTCACGACTTGCTCCATGGCCGGTATAAATTGTTGCAGGAATAGTTGCAACATAGTCCCTTACACCACGCTTTCTCCTATATGGAAAGAAAAGCCTTCCCTGAAGTAAGATAAAGGGAAGGCGGGATTTCTAATGCTTCTTACCAGCGGCGCGGAACATAGTTGAATACCCAGTTCATCTCAACCGGCTTCGTCCAGAAACGTCCCTTAACACCCGTCTCTTCATCGACATGAAGACCATACCCCTGATCATAGGGGCTGTCGATGGAGAAGTGCATATCATAGGTACCAGCACCGAGGAGCTTGACATTTGCACCATAATGCGGACCATCGTCAGCGTTCATCGGCATGAAGACACCTTCAACACTCTGTCCCGTCTCGCGCTTTGTGAACTTGTAATGAACACGGAGGTAAGGGATCCATTCGCCTACACCAAAGCCCGTATCATTGCCTTCTGTTGCATGAATATCCGTCTCGATATGCATATCTGCCTGATCCGGGGAAAGCTGCTGACCTTCCGGAAGCATCTGGATCGGCTGGAAGTAAACGAGCGCAACCTTGAAGTGATTTGTCGTATCTTCGATTTCATCACCAATCGGATATTCTGTGAAGCCGGCTGCATACGACGTGCTGGCGCTGAAGGTGAACGCTGTAGCCGCGATAGCCGCAACAGCAAAAGCCTTTTTGAGATGCTTGAGTTTGAATGATTTCATCTTTAGAACAACTCCTTTGAATAGAATACATTGATCAGAAGCATCGCTTCTCGGATCTGACGTGCTCCCCATCGCTAAAACTAGGAGATTCTGGGATATGCAAAAACCTTGCCATAGGAACTATGGTCTTATAAGTTCTCTCCACAATGGACAACGCCCTGCCCTATGTAAAACGGGAGGAATCCGTTTTTACCCAAAAATTTTAAACCGCTTTTACCTTCTTATTCTTACGGCGTGCATAGAAAACCATAGCAGCGCCGATGAGCAGCAGTATAATCTGCGCACCAACCGTCTCGACGGTCGGATAGATACCTAGAATATCATTCGGCGGAATCGGGAAATTCTCTATCTGCGTAACACCTACGACACCGCCCTCCTGAAGCTCTGAGATGCCGCCGCCGGTAAAGCTGACCGCAAGGAGATACATGAGAACACTGGTAAAGATAAAGAACGGGCGAAGCGGGATGCGCAGGATACCGTGCTGAATGGCGAAGAAAATGATGGCGAGTGCTACACACCCGGCGCCAAAGCCTGCCCAAATCATATCGACATCTGCCGCGGCATTGTTAAACAGCGCCTGGTAGAAATAGAATGACTTCGGCACCCTCACGATAAACAGCGAGGAAGGCAGCAGCGCCGAGCGCGCGAGCTGTCCCCTGCGTAACCGACGTTTTGACAAGACCGTCAATGTAGGCTTTCCAAGTATCTTTATCTGCCTTGCCGCCGAGCCATGCGCTCGTGAGGAGCAAGACGACAACCGCGAACAGTGCAGTACCGCCTTCAAGCACCTCGCGGCTGATGCCGCCAGTGTTGTTATTGAGGATCGTCGCGAAGATATACGCCGAAATAAAACTCGCGATGATAGCTGCAATCGAGGCATTGTAGACGACGTTCAAATGTTTTCCATTGCCAGACTTCTTCAGATAGGCAATGATGGCAACGAGGACGAGAATCGCCTCGAGACCCTCGCGGAGAAGGATGAGAAACGCTGGAAGAAACGCCGCAAGACCTGAGGTGCCATGCGCATTCTTAAGAGCCGAAACATTGTCATTGACCATTGCCTTGAGCTTATCGGCTTCCTGCTGTACCGTCGCTGCATCAGCTCCCATCCTTCATTACCTTCTTAACCTTGTAGAATTGGTACTCTGTCAAGTTGGTTTCTTTTGAAGAAACTGCGCTGCGCATCACGCTTTCCATGCCTTCTTTTTCGTAGATGCCGTAATAAGAAGTATTGATGAGTTCTCTTGCGCCCTCGGCATCTCCGTTGTTGTACGACACAACTGCCTGATCGACAGTGTCCGCGATGCGTCCCGCAATCTCCTCCCAATGTGGATCTGCATGCGTGACCGGTAGGAAGAAGAGCATGAACGCCATCAAGAATAAAAATATCTTTTTCAAACTTTCACCTTCTAGCTGTCCTTTCACATATCGAATCGCCAAGCCCCTTGCGCCAGTCTTGTAAATTACTGAAACTCTACTGGTTCTGGGAATTAGCTTTTTGCGCTTCGTAAATCTGACGCGCCGCGCGAATGCGCTTATTCTCATCATCATCAAAACGATGTGGGCTCGAACCATCGAAGACAAACTTGACGACACGTCTCGTCTTCATCGGCATCCCTCTGTCATCAATAGCAGGCGAGAACTGAAGCCGATACACGCTGTTGATAGCCACCTGATCGATCATCTTCCTGCCACTCGTGCGCTGTACAACGCAACCGACAGGCTTTCCCTTTTCATCAACAGCGACAAGAAGGCCAACGATACCACGAAAATCCGTACCGCTCGTATTCGGTGTATCACCGCCAACAATTTCGGCACCAATGTACTGATTAGGCGGTGCAGGATTTCCAGCGAAAGCCGTTTTCCCCGTTGGCTTGCCATTGGATGAACCAGCCGATTTACTGGAGCCTCCCTGCCCATTCATCGCTGCAACAGCTTCGTTCAGATCCTCTGCCACAGTTGGAGACATCTCAGGTACATCCATCGGTTCGTCAGAGGTCTGCTCCTGCTGCGGTGTCGTTTCCTGTACAGGTATTGGAGCTTTCGGCTCCGGCGCTGCTGCCGGCTGCTCTTCCGTCTTTTGTTCCGGTTCCTTCTCTGTCTCCTCTTCGCTCACTCCGGGATCCTCGAGATCGACAACTTCCATCTCATCTGCAGGAATCGGGTCGGTATCGAAGTGAAGCCTTGGTACTACGACGGCGAGAGCCAGGCAAACGAAGAAGTGCAGAAAGACCGCAATCAATATCGTCGTTCGCCAATAGCTTTTAAAGCGCATCTTACTGCCTCCCCGCAGTCTCCGTTGCAATGGAGACGTGACGCGTACCGGCACGCTTCAAGAGATCGAGAACCCGCACAACGCGTTCATAGTTTGCCGCCTTGTCACCACGAAGGACAAAAACCGTATCAGGGTCCAAAGCCAGAGACGCCTTGACTTTTCCTTCAATATCCTGATTCGGAATTGAATCTTTATCGTAGAGGACATCTCCCTTATCCGTCACCGTGATTGGAACGATGTTCGGCCGCGTTTCCATCTTCGAAGCAGCTGCCTGAGGAAGTGCAACCTGCACGGTATTTGTCTGCACCATATAGATCGTGCTGATCATGAAGAACACCAAGAGAAACAGCATGATATCGATCATCGGGATGATCATGACGAGCGGCTCTTTCGTAATGCGAAAGTCACGCTTCATCGCTTTTCCTCCTCTTTTCCTTGTCGAAATTACGCATGGCGGATGCCGCCTTATCCAGTGTCGCAAGCATCTCATCGAGCCGCTGTACAAAAATAGGTATGAATGACAAGGGAGAAGATGGCAACACAAAGACCGGTTGCCGTAGCGATCAGTGCTTCGCCGATACCGCCTGTAATCGCAAGCGGTTCACCTGCGCGAACGCTGAAGATGCTGAACGACTGTATCATACCGGAAATCGTTCCAAGAAGGCCGAGCAACGGCGCCATCGTAACGATCATTGAGAGATAATTGAGACGTGCGCGGAGCTTCATTGCCATTTCGCCATAGGCCGTATCCAGTGCAAGGTCAACGCTGTCGCCCGCAGCCTGTGCGCGAGCCCTGCTTCGACAATATAGCTCGGTGCAGTGTTCTCTACCACGCAGAGTTCAGCGGCTTGGTTCGCATCACAAGATCCGAGCATCTCCGGCAGCTTCGCTATAAAAGGTGTTGCATTTCTACCAGCCTGCTTGTAAAAACGATACCGCTCAATGGCAACAGCAATAACCACAATCGAGCAGATAAGCAGGGCATACATAACAGGACCGCCCTTTTGAAAGAGCTCCCAAGTGCTTTCCACGAAAACATCTCCTTGAAAAACAGATGAATAAAAACTATGAGATTAAGTACTACACTCAATTTCATTTTATTGAGAGTATATCATATTATCATTTTCATTTCAATAGAGATTAAAAATTATTTTCATAATTGTCTCTGCCATATAATAAAGATTGTTCACGAAAAAGAGGCCACGAGTTACTGCTCGTGGCCTCTTTCTATCTATACTTTTATCCGTGTGAGGATATGCTATGCGATATGTTCCCTTAAAGTCATCGCACATGCGCGGAAAGTATTATCTTTTTCCTACCAATCCCACAGGCGATAAGACGACATGTCCCTCTTGATTGATGAAACGATCTGCCCTAACACCAAAAACCTCGGCGAGCGTTTCCACCGTCATCAACTTTTCCGGCGTTCCCTGTCCGTAGATGCCATGATTCTTGATGATGACAATCTCATCGGCAAACTGCAGCGCGTGATTGATATCGTGCAGCACCATGATAACTGTGATGCCATAGCGACGATTGACTTCGGTTACAATGTTCATGACTTCAAGCTGATGCGCAATATCAAGATACGTCGTCGGCTCATCCAGCAGGAGGATTTTAGGCTGCTGTGCAAGCGTCATGGCAAGAAAGGCGCGCTGACGCTCACCGCCGGACAGCGTATCAATCTGACGTTCGCCAAAGTCCTCGACATGCGTTACCCTCATCGCCCATTCGATCGCCTCACGATCCTTTTTAGCATCTGAATTTCCAAAAGACAGAGCGATAGGGAAACCTGCCGTAACTGACGAGACGGCGCACCGTAGTATCTGGTGGTGCGGCTGCGCCCTGCGGAAGAATCGCAATGCTTTTGGCAAGCTCCCTCGTACCGATCTTCCGTGTATCCGCATGGTTTAAGAGCACCTGCCCTTCGTAATCGTGCCGAATGCCTACCATACTTCGAAGGAGTGTCGATTTACCGGCACCGTTCGGGCCAATAATCGCCGTACGCTTTTCTTCTGTAAAATTCAGAGAGATATTCTTTAAAATCTGGTGCCCTTTGATGGCAACTGACAGCCCTTTCACAGAAAGCAACATGATCAAAGCTCCCTTCGAAGGAGAAAGAGAAAGAACGGTGCACCGAGAACAGCCATGATGATGCCGACAGGAAGCTCGACCGGTGCAAATGCCATGCGTGCGAAGGTGTCACTGTACATCAATGTCGCTGCGCCCAAAATGGCCGATGCCGGCAACAAGCAGCGATAATCTGAGCCGATCATCAAACGCGCTGCATGCGGCACAATGAGTCCAACAAAGCCGAGCAAACCGACGACAGAAACCGCGCTTGCAGCAAGCAGAGCTGCGACGGCGGTGAGCATCAGCCGCGTGCGCTCGACAGGAAGTCCCAGCCCCTTGCCATCTCGTCGCCAAGCTGTAGGATGTTCAAATGCCTTGCGGCAAAAAGGGTCAAGATACCGCCCACAAGTGTATAGGGCCAAAGCATCGCAACGTGCGGCCAGCTGCGCGCCGACAATCCGCCGACCATCCACATGAGTGCAGAGTGAACGCGGTCGCTGTATAAAATCATCAGCGCAGAAATAAATGCCGATAGAAACGCCGAGACAGCAACACCGGCCAGTATGATACGAATCGGGCGAATGCCATTCTTCCACGCGAGGATGTAGATGAGCATCGCCGCCCCCATCGCGCCAAGAAAGGCAGCGGGTGTCACGAGATAACTGTACGCCGGCATCGTCAGCATGACGAGAATCCCTAGTAACCCCGCGCCCGAAGAGATGCCGATGATATGCGGGTCGGCCAGCGGATTCTTCATAATCGCCTGCAAGATTGCTCCAGAAAGCGCGAGATTGATACCGACAAGTGCTGCAACGATGGTGCGCGGCAGGCGGATGTTCTGTAATATCTCTGCGTGCATACCTGCTCCAGATCCTGTGAGCGCAGACAGTATCTCGTTGATCGGGATTGAGACCGACCCGAGCATAATGCTGACAACGCCGCCGACAATTGCAAGAAACAAGAAGAAAACCAGCAAGAGTATTTTCTTCATTTTACAACTCTCCCATAGCCACAGAAATTCTGATGACTGTCATTTTTCTTCCGAACTATCCATCACAAGGCATCTGCCTTAGAGACAACTTGCCATCGCGCTGCAAACAACATCTTTCGGAACATCGCTTCGGACGGTTACTTTTCCGATAGCTTCCATAAGCACCCAGTTCACCTTGCCGTTGATGGCTTTTTATCATGAAAGATGTCCTGATACATCGCATCGACGATACAGCCTTCCGCCTGTATTGGAAGATGCAGCTCTTTGATAAGATTCTTTACGCGCACTTCATCCACTTCGGAAATCATACCAATCTGACGGCTGATGTCTGCCGCACCTGCCATGCCGATGGCGACAGCTTCTCCATGATTGTAACGTTTGTATTCCGTTTCTTTTTCAATCGAGTGCCCAATCGTATGCCCGAAGTTCAGTATACGGCGAAGTCCAGCTTCTTTTTCATCCTTACCGACGACCTCTGCCTTTATTTCGCAGGAGCGCGCCACCATATGTACCGTCGCTTCAGGTGCCAGTGCGAGGATTTCCCCACTGTGGTTTTCAAGATAGGCGAAAAATTCTGCATCGACGATAATGCCGTATTTGATAATCTCGCCAAGTCCTGTATAAATTTCGCGTTTCGGCAATGTTTTGAGCCACGCGAGATTCATAAAGACCGCTTTCGGCTGATAAAACGCACCGATGAGATTCTTTCCGAGGCGATGGTTGACCGCGACCTTGCCGCCGACACTCGAATCCACCATGGCAAGCAAACTGGTCGGCACCTGGATGAACGGAACGCCGCGCATATAAGATGCCGCGATAAAACCAGCCAGATCTCCCGACGACGCCGCCGCCAAGCGCATAGATGGCAGACTTCCGGTCAAGCCCCAGTTCGATGCACTTCGTAAAGAGTTCTTCTGCGACGGCAAGACTCTTGGAAGATTCTCCGGCAGGTACCGTCGCAACATGCGCTTTCAGCCCTGCCTTACAAAGCATTTCCTTTAATTTTTCCGCATAGAGCGGTCCGACATTCGTGTCGGTGATAATCAGGGCTTTCTTAGAAAAATCCGCCGCATTCGTAAAGGCGACAATTTCTCTTTCCACCAATGCATCGATGAAAATCGTATAGGATTCTGTACCGAGTGGTACCTCAACCTTACGCATGCGCATTCCTCTTTTCTTTTAACGCACAGATGATTTCATGAACGGCTTCCCTTGGGCGCATCGCTGCTGTATCAATGCATATATCTGCGCGGCTGTAAGCTTCTTTACGAGAGGCAAGAACGCGCTCTACGGCTTTCCTGCGGCTCTCGTCCTCTGCACCATCCAGCACAGGACGCTCGCCCTTGGCACTTGTCCGCTGCGTGATGGTATCAATATCTGCATGAAGTGAGACGACAAATCCTGCTTCTCGCAGCATAGCGGCATTCTCTGCATCCACCGGCGTGCCGCCGCCCGTTGAGATGACATGGCACTCGAGTGCTCTTATCTCACGCACCGCATCTTTTTCGCGGGCACGGAAGTACGACTCTCCCCTTTCTTCAAATATCTTCGGAATGGTCATGCCGTTATCGGTTTCAATTTTTTCATCGAGGTCGATAAAGGGATACTGCAAGGTTTTAGCAAGAAGTTTTCCCACCGTTGTCTTTCCTGTTCCCATGAAGCCTATGAGAATGATATTTGTACCCATGGCTTACCATTCCTTTCCCAGACGCTCTTCATAACGCGAAATGGCATCTTTTAGATCGCGCATACAATCCGCACTGAATTTCTTGCAGATTTCTGCGGCAATCGCAATGGCGACCATCGCTTCTCCAACAACAGATGCTGCGGGAACAGCACAGCAGTCGCTGCGCTCCTTACTCGCCAAGACTGGTTCGTGCGTCGCAATGTCCATCGTATGCAGCGGCTGCATCAGCGTCGGAATCGGCTTCATCACGGCGCGAAGAACAATCTCCTCACCGTTGGTCATGCCGCCTTCCAGCCCGCCGGCGCGGTTCGTCTTACGAAAGGGATGCCCCTTTTTATTCACAAAGATTTCATCATGGATTTCACTGCCCGGGACGCATCGCACAGGCAAAGCCCGCACCAATTTCTACCCCCTTGATCGCCTGGATACCCATGAGCGTCGCTGCCAGCTTTGCATCAAGGCGTCGATCCCACTGGATATAGCTGCCAAGTCCGATGGGAACGCCGCGGACAACGACTTCGAAGATGCCGCCGAGCGTATCCCCTGCCGCCTGTGCTTCACGAATGCGCGCTTTCATCTTTTCCGCCGCTTCCGGGTCGCAGCAGCTGACTTCAGATGCTTCCTGCACTGCATTCTTTCCGATCGTCTTGCGGTCGATTCTTTCCGGATCGACCGATACGCCGCCAATCGTCGTGACATGCGAGACGACTTCGATGCCGATTTCCTTCAAGAACGCTTTGCAAAGCGCGCCGACAGCGACGCGCATCGTCGTTTCACGTGCGCTTGAGCGCTCTAAAATATCGCGGACATCCTTGCGGTCATACTTCATAACGCCTGTGAGGTCAGCATGTCCGGGTCGCGCCGCTGTAACCTTTTCTCCCTCTGGTGCACCAAACGCTGCCATACGGCCAAGCCAGTTCTGAAAATCTCGATTGATGACGCGAAGCGTTATGGGGCTGCCAATGGTCTCGCCAAAACGAACGCCGGAGAGAATCTCCGCCCTATCCTGCTCAATCTTCATGCGGCCGCCGCGGCCGTAGCCCTGCTGCCGCCTTGCAAGGTCTTTTGAAATACCTTCCGCATCGAGTTTCAGCCCTGCGGGAAGTCCCTCAAGGATGGCCGTCAAACACGGACCATGAGATTCACCGGCAGTCATAAAACGAAGTGTACTCATATTGCACCTCTCTGATTCTTATTCTATAAGCTTTAAACGTATATACTCTAGGCGGATTCAAGCGCTTTTGTCAAGCATCGCATAGATGAAAAGCCGTAATTTACAGGTCAAAAATTTCCCATCATGCAGAATTTCAAAAGAATCCACTTGGATAAAGCGGTCACTGTCCTCGATTTCTTGGATGAAATCGAGTATGGAAAAAAAGTAATTTCCTCGGAATTCAACCGTAAGCGGAAGCGAGCGATATTCTGCCTCTTTAACCTCTGTTTCTGGCGTCACACCAATGAGCTCAACATGGGAGAAAATCGCACGCTGTTCGAGAAGTGCGAGAAATTCGCCCTGCCTTAGGTCATCAGGAATGGCCGCCGTCATTCGAGCATCTTGATCAGAAAGTTCTTTTTTATAGGCTTCGCTGTCAAGATGCGCATCTTTGAAGTTTACAATCGTCGTTTCCGTCTCAGCCAGTTTCGCCCTTTCTGCCATCTCGCTATTATACGCTTCCTTAAGCGGGATATGTATGAAAAAGAAAAAGGAAAAGACAAGGAGTAAACTGATAAGTACGGCAGCGATAAAAATCTCTCGTTCGCTCACTTCTTTCAGCATCCTTTGAATATCCTGCAAAGCTCATTCCTCCTGAAGACTCATTTCGACTTTAAACCTGACAAATTGCCCCGTCGCATCTTCTGTTTCTTCCGACTCTTTGAGGATCGGCGGCTTTGGAAAGAATGCCGTATCCTTTTCGAAGCCCTTGAGAAAACTCGCCAAAAGGTCAAAGGAATAGGCCTTGCCGTCAAGACTAAGCGTCCCATCCCCTGAAAAGGATATGGTCTCAAGCCAGACACCATCCACTGTGAGATCCGGCTGCCCGAGATGTACGAGCAAGCTGTAGACGGGCGACGGATTTTCGGATAATTTTGCAAGAATGGCTTTTTTGCGGTCGATACGTTCTTTACTCGCTTCCATCTGCTGCATGGACTGCCGATCGCCTTCCATCTGTACCAGGTGCGCTTCGATCTCTTTCCGTTCTGCCTTTGCTGCATGGCAGCGATAATAATCAAATGTCGTGAATCCTATCAGGATGACAAGTACCAAAGCGAGCAGCATAGCGGACAGCTCTTTATAACGGAGCAGAAGGCGCTTTGCTTTCTTTGGCAGGAAGTCCATGCCAAGCGACTTACCGCGCCCGACAGCACAGAGAGCCGCCGTAGCAGCAGGGGCAAATTCTCCAATCAGATTCTGCCTATCTCCCGTACGGCCAATTTCTCGAAAGGAAAACGATAGCATGTCCTCACCTGCAACGATACCATCTTCCGTTTCCGATAAACCTCGCGGATAAAAAGCAGAAAAACTATCGATACGGCGCCCTGTCTCACGAAACGCATCCCGAAGCAAGGCAAAATATGTGCGGTCAATGGCAGCAGCATGACAAATCCCACTCGAAATCGCGATTAAAGACAAGTTCAGAGGTCTCGGCGCTAAGACCGTCCTCAAGCAGCCGTTCATCCAGTTCCCAATACGCTGCTTCCTTCCATTCTTCGACCTCAAGCGGCACGGGAATATCGTAAAACTGCGTCATATCCGCTCCCATGGCCATGCCGACGGGAAGATCCTTCCAACCATTACGGATGAGAAGAACTTCCACGCTCTCTGCCAAAGAAAACAGAGAGGATTCTTTCTCACTTTGGGCGAGCTCCACTGAGACAATCCGACGGACGACAGCTTTCCGCACGTTTCGAGTGAGCTTCTGCTCTTTTGCTGCAGCATCGCCACGTTCATGCCCGAACACACCTGTGTCGTGTTTCTCCTTATGAAAATGATGAAGAACAACGTTTCCTTCAAAGGTTACCCATACGGCATAAAGCTCTTGGCCGTGCACTAAGATGCCGACAGCTGCATCCTGCGGCTTGAAAAAGAAAGCTTTAAATACAGATGACAATCCTAATGCCATGTGCTTCAACTTCTCACGTACCGAAAAAATTTTTTCTCGTCCTGCAGCGTCTGTGTGCTCTGACAAATTTTCCTCGTTCCGCATTTTATCCAATGGCTTCAAATTTTCACCGCCCTCTTATTCTGCCCAGCCTGCAAAGCGATAACTTTTATCCTTCCCCGTCACGATGCCATGGACGACCTTGTGCCGCTCCCAATCTTTTTTTACACTGACATTCCGACGTGCAATCGCCGTGATGATGATGCGTTCCTCCCTATTCTCTTTAGCTACCTTCTCCCGTTTGGCTTCGATATCCGCGGTAAAGCTGTCGTCTTTATAAAATACATCGTAATGGTCATGGTAAAAGACGGAATACTCACCATACTTGCCCTCTATCTATATTGTACTTTACCGGCGGATGTAGGAACCCTTTCCCTTTGGCTTTCTGCCAGTTCCCTATGTACCAGTCGTATGGAAACACATACACATGTACCGACATCCCTTTTCTTTTTGTAGGCAAAGTGTAGATAAAAATAGCCCTGCAAGGCTCCGTTTTGGAACCCTACAGGGGCTTTCTTTGTTATGTAATATCCCTCTCAATGAACCTTCTGTCCGTTCCTACAAATACCCGTCGTACCGCTCCCAAGTTAAATCTATTTTTCTTTTAGTTTCTGTATTACGTCTCTTAGCCGTTCTGGTATCGGAAGACCAATGCTTCCGATATTTTTCAATGATAGATATTCCCTCGTTGCTGATATAGAAACAGGCAATGACCGTACGTAAAACACAGTCACTTTTTATGATGTGCACATCAATCACATTGGCGATGCCCACTAACATCAAAATACATACCTTTTTACAAATACCGTGAAAGCCGATACTACTAGACAAACTCTGTCTCGCAACTGCTACGAGGAGCCCTGTAATATAGTCTACAACCATAAAGGCCACCAGAGCATATAGTAGATGATCAAACGCTCCGACAAAATCCCCTATGATGATGCCACATTCTGCAATGAATAGTCGAAGACTCCAAACGTCAATCATACGAAACCACCTCTATCTTCTTACCTTTTTCCCATTCACTCAAGTCCTTTATCTTCTTTAACCTTGTATTCAACACATCATGCAATCCAAGATTCTGAAAAATGCCATTCATTTCTTTATAAAGAGTCCCATTAATCAAGACAAGCCGTTCCTTTTTCCCAATATTGGAAATATTAACAGCAGGCCATCTTTCATAACTACCTGGCAACGTAAAAAGAAAATCCCCCATGACATCATAGACATCCATACAATATGTAGAATACATCTCCCAATGAAAGGGCGTAATGGAAGAGTATACTTCCTTTGAATCTATTAATGTGGCTTTAAGATACATACCGTCTTGTATAGGATATGAGGCGTTGGACAACCCGTACTCAAATTTACTATGTCTTCCAGACTGTTCACCATCTATATAATGCCCGGCTTCCCAAATAATAGATTTTTTCCCGTCGAAAAGTACATAATACTGATCTTCTTTGAATCCCATAGCCTCATCCGGTAGATGGGTTATATCTATCCCCATTTCAGATCTGCAATAGATGCCGGCCTGAAAGTCCTCGCCCATCAGCCGTCCTTCGTGGCAATAGACCATCCCATTATAGTCTATATTGTTCACCATGAATGATTCCATGCAGTCTGGAAAATCATAATATTTAACGGCTTCCCCATTCCTTCGAAGGAAAAGACCGTTCGATGAAGCTGCAAGCTGGCTATGCCAACTCCTCGAAGAAAGCGTATAAACATTACCTTTTACATCCATATCCGCATCAAGTAAATACTCAGGATCCTCTTCCATACGATTATATAAATACTGAAAGTATCCTCCGCTTGTTGGATAGACAAAACGGAAATTTTCGGAAGACATATCTAGCTCTTCTATAGGCGTCGGGCATTCCTGCAATTTTCCGTATCTCCAAATGTATCGACGAGTACCGCTCTTACTTGCAGAATCTAAACGACCTACGATTGGTATGCCAGGAATAGATATATAGACATATGGCATATATCCTATTCGCTCATTTCCATAAACGCACTTACCATCTGTCCAAACATACTCACCTACAGATACAGGCTTATTGCCAATGCATATCAGCCACTTGCCACCCGCAAATACTCGTATGCCATCTACCTGCTTAACTGGGACTTTTACCATCACCATCGGCTTACGCTCCTACGACAATCGCCTTTCCCGTTTTCGTTAAAATAGTCGCTACACGATTTCCTTCGTCTGTATCACAATCAACAACCACCTCTATCGGATACGATCGGTTTCCTATTCGAAAGCGTCCTTTTTCGATTATGCCAAAATGTGCAGTATTCGTATATTTTGCTTGTCTTACAGCATCTCCTATAGTTTTAGCAAGTTCTACTACACCCGCTTTCATCAATACCACCTCACAATCTCGAGTGTCTGTTTTAGAGATGTTGGTGTTAGCTGTACACTGTTCGATACGAGGAAATATATATTGTCTCGAAAACGTACTTGCTCATCAAAATCAATGATATGTTTCTCTTGTGGAACGCCATTTTCAATAGGTAAGACCAATTCGAGATGTACCCGTTCCTCAGTCTTTCGATTCAGCCAAGCTATAGCCTCTGTCAATTTTTTCAAGAACGCAGTTCCTTTGACAGGGAATTCCGTATTTATAAGAGATGCGTATGGAACGCCCTCACTATACGAACGGTGCCCACTAAGACTTCTATTAGACTGTTCAATCATATACTGACTAGTTCGATTGCCAGGTTTTCCTTGTGAAAGACTGCTTCCTTCAAATCCTCCATTAACATAGACTTCCGTTCCGTACCAGCCGCCACCAATCGGTATATGAAGGGTCTCACGAACAGTGCGTGTAGTGTGTACCTTTTTTTCATCTTCTGTCGGTTCCCAATCCAGATCCCAAACAGAACCAGGAATAGGATTATGTGTTGAACCTTCATAGCGTTTAACGTTGATTTCAAGTTCTCTTGAAAGATATATATCATCACCTACACCGCTATAGTCGTAGGTTGTTCTCGATGCGTCTCCAGTAGAGTAGTTCCATAATTTTTTCTCTTCAAGGTATCCGTCTGACCGATAATTATATATGGTACATGTCGCTCCACGTATTAATTCACCTGACAGCATTTCAGTGGAAAATATAGGAAAATTCTCTACTTCGTATGCGTTTAAATTGTGCCATTCTTCCACCAAAAATCCCTTTGAATATTTCAATAGAGTATTTTTAAAAATGATCATTCCTGAAAATGGTTTTGAAAATTTCGTATCTTCGCTCGTTGCTTCACCACCCATATCATTGTCACCACTTGTCCAAATAGATCGAACAAGTCGCTTAGTTATCGTCGGTGTAGTGTAATGCCAACCTGTAACATCTATGACTTTCTTCTCCATCCCCCTTTGTACAGCACAAAGTGCATTGCCACGAATAAAAACATTGATTTGTCGCTGTGGGAGACGTGTTGTCCATCCAAAAAGCGCCGAAATGAAGTCTTGGTAGGTCATATTGCTGTTCGAGTAATCATTTGCAAGAGTGAAATCCTCGAAATTGCTTGAAAAATGCATCGAGAGTCCTTTTGCAATATCTGTCATATAGGTAGATGCCTTAACACCAGTATTATCTTCGTACTCCATAGAGTTAGCCTTTATATCAACTCCCTCTATATCATGATTCCTTGAGTTACCTCTACCGCTCTTTTTCTTCTTTTCCGGTGTATTAATTGGCATATAGAGCATAGCATCCTTGTCGTACATCCCTCTGACCGTCTGGATAAGATCCTTCTGTCGAACTTCTTCAACACGAAAAGCAAATGAAAAGTCAAGAAACATACCTTGAACAAGCTGATCAATGGCAAGTGGATATATAACCTCGGCTTGAAAAGAATCACCAAGCGTCCTCTCTCCTAAAGTAAAAGAAAATGACCGAATGCCATAGACAGAGAATCCATGAAGCGGGTTTTCGTATGAAGAAGATTCCGTCATTGGCGCAAGGGATTTGGCTCTCCTGATTGACCTTACCTTCCTGGTCTCTGGATAAAATGCAATGACCACCGGAACTCGTATTGAGGTATCTATTAGTATGCGCTCTTGCTTTATAACATGACGGGTAACAATTGTCCGGAATCTCGCTTTACGGCCTATATAACGTACCATATCCAAGAACGCAGCCGTTTTCCTGCCGATGCAAAGAAGCATGTCTTCCGTGACGATTTCCTTATTAGTAACAAATCGTTTAAGGTTGACCGTAAGAGTTTCCGTATGGCGCGGAAGAAAAATAGTTCGGCGAGTATCTGCTTTGATTGTATGAGTAGCTATAATATGCCGTATCGTATCTAAAGGCTCTTTTACCTGTACCGGATCTGGCTCTATAACCACGGCATATAATTCTGGATGTAGCTTGATAGTGTCCGTATAACTCGGTGAAAGAACAATTCGGCAAGTATCAACCTGAATCGTATTGATAACCGGGTCTGGTTCTATAAACGAAACATATAACTCTGGATGGAGCTTGATACTCATCATCTCGTCCCTGCCTTCCATCCAATCTGTCTTGTGCAAACATCAGCAAGCGTCGTATCTACGGCTCTATTCAATAGAACGATGCCTTTTTTACTTGTACTTACTTCACCCTGTGCATACTGAGATATGACATCTCCTACCTTCTCAAGCATAGTCAAAGAGGAAAAACCTTCTCCAGTCCGATACGCAGGACATGCTACCTGCACAATATTACACACCTTAAAACTGCTACCATATCGTTTTCCCAACGCCTCGATATCTGCTCTCTGAAAAACCATTTGTCTCTCAGAATCAAGGCTATACATGCCGGTTGGATCTAAAAGCAGTGCTGCATCGTCTTTTAGTGGAATGCCTATGATAGTTTCTTTTTTTCAGAGAAAGGTTCATCGGACAAAATGATATTCGACAACATACAATAGGAATTTTCAACATAGATACCGATATTCGGAGTGAAATAAGAGTCCTGTGTGCTGACTTTATCCAGTATCTCTTCCCCATTTACTTTAATCGTTACCCACTTATGTCCTTTCCAGTCTTCAGACGGGGATATAGAGAAATGAAGCGTATTAATTTCATTAATGCGTATATTCAGCTTCCGTTTAATTGCATCTGAAAAATCTGCAAAATCATAGTCATCATATTTTTCTGCCCACTTGAAACCTATTTGGCGCACATTCCCGTCTGAATAGTAAGATTCTATTCGCACCCAAAACGACGGTCTTCCAATCGACTCATTTGGCTTCTCATAACGTAAAAGCAATAGCACATTCCCCAAGTTTAATTTTGCTACAAAAATACTCTGCCAGTTCCGGATAAAAATCAAACCGCCCATACAAGCGCTCAGGAAAAGCCGGTAAAAGTTTCTTATTACTTTCTTTAGGATATTGAATACACACACCGGTTTTTGCTTCTCTGCGCATCACGAACCGTAATACCATCTTCCCCAAAATCTTCACTAAAAACCCGGATTAATGTATTTCACCGGTACATCTATCCTTTCTTACTGTTCAGAATCGACAACGACAAGCCCTTCTGCTTGCAGACTAACAGATGTATCATTCTTCGGTATCTCATCCTCTGTACTTGAAGCTTTCATCCAAAAACAATTTATTACGAGCATTAACGCCACTAATTTCAAGCTCATTCTTCCACGTTGCCGAATCAATGACATTGCCATCATCATACCCCTTATCTTCTGCAATTTCCCACTTTGCTGCACTTTCGCCAATAATCTTAAAAGTGACATTACCATCAATCTTAAAACCGCTGTCACAACGAACGGCGCATTTTACAGCCTTTTCCTCATTCTTGCTTGCATCTACCGTAACAGAAATGGGAAGCGTTCCAGTTTGCGAACTCACCTCTGTACCATCTGTCAACCCGCTGGTCGGGTTATTGATATAAACATGAAGCTGTGCCATTTCATGCCCTCCAAAACTCTAAGGTTGCCTTTCTAGCTCTAGGGAACTTTGGAATATATGCATAGCTTTTTACAACGATACGCATCCCTTTCCACACCGCCCCTGTCTCATCTTTAACATCTACCCGCTGGCGCTTATTCCAGTATGCTTTGATTTGCCACCATGCCTTTTCCGTCATAGTAACCGTGCAACTAATTTTTATCGCCGCTTTCTTCGTGTCCAAAATCTTGTACAACAGTACCACCAACAATCTGCACAATACTTTGTCGATCATCTGGTACAATCTCCCACTCTTCAGAATCCAGCGTCTTGATATTTCCAATCTCAATATGCATATTCCTGTCCTCCGACAGCTTGCTCAATGACAGGCTTTATCTTATTTGCGACATGATCAGCGAGAATTTCCATACCTTCGTTCGTCTCTGTAACAGAATTCTCGATATTAAGCGTAACGTTGATAGGAAAATTATTAGATTTCTCTACCGGGTCGCCCCTGTGAGGCAGGTGTCCCTTTGCGGATCGTTCAGCCGAGATATGTTTCCCTGATCAAATTGATCGGCGTATGCGACATTGTTTTTAATATAGGCTGTTCCATTCATCCATCCTGTTTGAATCTATTTTATCCTGCCGATACTGATTTTAGTTGTTGTACGCGCTGATCTTGTTCTTTCTGAACCTCCGGGTCACTTGAAAAGTATGGCAGAATATTATCTGTCGCACGTTTCTTTGCTGCTTCAAATTGTTGAAGTTCTTCCGGGCGAAAATTCAAATCGCCCCAAGTTAGGCCAGCTGCCTCTCGGTAATAATCTAAAAGCCCTTTCTCACCGCCTTCACGGAAAGCCTCAAGCTCCTTCTTACGGTTTTTAAAAGTTCAATAGCCGCTTCTCGCTGCGCATCAAGCTTTGCTTTTTCTGCCCACTGCGTTGCTTTAACTTCATCTAAGCCCTTTTGTATCCAAGCTTGTTTTTCCCGCTCAATTTCCTCCAAACGCCGTTTAAGAGCGCTTTTGCCATATACTGTCGATATTCGTCGCTACATTATTTTCAAATTCTTGCTGGACTTTTGCTTTATTTTCCGCTGCCCAAGAAGCAAGCTTGACCTCATCCAACCCCTTCTTACGATATGCTTTCACTTCTCGGTCGATATTTCTCATCTGATTCTCGAGATCCGTATGATAAATATCGTTTGTCTTCTCAACTACATCGCGCTGGAAGTCAGCATAAATTTGAGCCTGCTTTCTTTTTTGGAATTCTTGAATAAGGTCAATAGATGCGCCGGCATCACGAAACTTTTGTACTTGTGTATCAACAGCATGGAGCGATTTCTCGAGGTCGTTGTGTGATATACCAAAAAGTGCTTCTTTTAGTTCAGCGTTTGCCTTTGCTACCGCCTTTACCGCTGCAGCATTCTTTCGCGCAGCCAACGCATTTTTTTGTTGCTCTTCACTGTTCTTTTTAAGGCTTCTCCAGATTCCTCAACAGCTTTCTTCTGTTCACGGTGTGCAGCATCCTCTTCTTTCCACTCTTTGAATCTATCCGATTGCTTAGCAGCTTCATAAGTACCCGCAGCGCCAAGAAATGCACCACCAATAAGCCCAGCAGTCGTGCCTACAATAGGAAAAGCAGAGCCAAGAACTGCGCCGCCAGCAGCCCCTGTCAAAGCCCCCTTAAGAATCATACTAATACCATCGTGCTTAGCAAAAGTACTGATATCTTGCAGGCTTTCCTTTGTTCCTTCTGCACTAATGCCGAGGTATTGCATCGCCTCTCCAACGCCTTTCAGAAGGTCAACAGCCGTCTGGGCAAAAAGTACCAATAACTGAACCCAGATCTTCAACAGCGTCTTTATTATCATGAATATAATCAACAAGATCCTGAAAAGGTTTTCAATAACATTCGGCATCAAATCATTTGTCGCAGGAAGAAGCGCTGCTCCCAGTGCCATCTTAAGCTGTCCTGCTTTCCATCTCCATTGCTTTCCAACGAAGATACGTTGCATGAGCTTCCTCTGATTCAATAAGCCCGTCGTTTTGATGCTGGAAGAAATCTGCATCAACTCGGTGTACTGTTCAAGAACAGGGATAAGAGATGCACCTCTAGCGCCAAGCACCTCAGCGGTAAAAAGCCTCCTCCTGTCCCGCATCTGAAGCGACTTGATATCCTTTGGCAAGCCTTGCAAAGTCGCTCATTAATTGTCAACAGATTACCTTTTTGGTCGGTAAGTATGACACCAAAATTTTCAAGCGCCTGTGTGGTATTATTCCCATTTTCCCCAGCCGATAAGATCTGCTTATCTAGTCGTGCGAAGAAAGGTACGACGGCATCAATGCTTGTTCCGGCTAAGTTAAACGTACGGCTAAGCTCAGACGCTTCACCTGCTGAAGTGTGAAGCCTTTGCGTTAGACGGTAAAGGCCTTCACCAGCCTGCATCGCGTTACGTGTCAGAGTAAAAAGCCCTGCACCCGTAGTCATGATTGTCATAACCGCTGCTGTTTTTGCTGAGAGCAGAGACATTCCACTCGTCAACTGAGAAATTCCGCTTTTCGCGGCTTTCATGCTAGTATAAAAGCCCTTACCAAAAGCACTTGCATTACCGCCGGCATTTTTATATGCCTTATTAAGTTTTCTCAGCTCTGCTTCAAGCGCTGCAACCTGTTTTTGCTGACGGAGAAGATTTGTTTGAGCATTCTGTGTAAGACCACTATTCGAACGTGTTTTTTGCGCCTCCTTCAATACATTTGCAAGAATTTCTTCCTTCTTCCGCTGCAAATCAAGCTGCTTGTTAATTGCCTCTTGCTTTGTACGAATCTTATCAAGTGCTGAACCGACACCTTCAAGTTTAGAAAGATCGGCATCCATCCGCAACTTAATTTGATTATTCCTGCTGTTGAGTCGAGCGATTGTTTGTGAAACAGTCTTTCCAGCCGTGTCAAAATCTAGCTGTAAATGTGCAACATCAAGCCCTAAACTAATGTAGAGCTCGTCAATTTTCTGTCCTCTTGCCATATCACATCACATCATCTATATATTTTATCGTATCTGTCATATTCACCTTTGCCATGACTGCAAGTTGATCGAGAAGAAAAGAAATTTCATGAGTATCAATCTCTTGCATTGTCCAACCATAAGATGATTGCAAACGCTCGTAGTACTGAAGAATATTTTCATACGGAGAAAGGACTATGCTTCGTCTTTCTCCGCTTCCTCGTTTGGGAGCTTCGCAAGCTTTTCAAACGTCAAAGACTGAATCCAGCGGAATAAGTCGCGCGTCATAGGGACAACCTCACTAATCCCAAGATTCGCCTCAACAGCATCCGCAGTGACTTCCGGACGATCGAAAGCCAAAACAATGAGACCAATTTGCTCATCCAAGAAATCTTCTATCGTCAAATGCGTCTTGTCTTTATCAAAAAAAGCGAAGAAATTTTACGCCATAACTTCATTTTCGGCTCTTTTAGGTACATAAGGTTTTCCGTCGATTCGAATCATCGGCTTTTCCATCGTACATCCTCCTTCAAACCGAGGTAAACCAACCTGTTGCTGTGCTAGCATTAAACCCAGCAGACTCCTCATCCGCTTTTGTATACGAATACCCATCCGATAAGCGATAAATAGCCGTTGCTGAGATAGTGGGCGTATCGTACTTTATACTACTCTCCTTGGTATTTCCGGACTCCGAGGGTTCAGTAAACTGCACCTTGTAAAACTTCGTAAAACGCTTCTTTCCGTTGCGCTTATCCGATTGGAACAATACAGCAAAATAAGGAGCAACATCATCTTTCGATGCAGTCATCACGCCATGTTCGATACTATGTCCGAAAAGATACGCGACATACTCAAGCGGAAGAGCAGCCGTATCAAAAGAAAGCTCAAACTCCGATGTTCCTGACGCTGTATCAATAGATTGTCCATCTGCATAAAGTGATGCCTGGCTCGTTTTGGGCTTAATATCAACTTTGCGTAAGATTTTACCGAGGCTAATCGGCGTTTCATATGTCGCCGTACCCCCCTCTGGATCTGTGAGCATCTTTGCTATATGCAGTTTCTCAATATTAATAAACTGACCGCTTCTAAGATTTGCTGCAGGAGCTGTAGCGAGACTTGGTGCTGGCATTTAAATTCCTCCTGTTCCTTTCTTAAAATCAATAACCTTGATAAAGCAATCGTGCTCAATTAACTCTATAGATTGGGCACGAAGATAATGAATCGATCGCATGATGTGTACGACTTCCTTCTCGATTCTTTCATAGCATCCATCTTTTGTAAGAATATGGATGCGTACAGTCACACGTCGCTCTAATTCCTCCCCATCTGCCATAAGTACGGGAACATCAGAAATGATGTTATAAACGAGGATGGGATAAGAACCCGCATCGGGACTCCTTCCATGATAGATACACCGCCCATACTTATCATGATGCAGTATTTGCTGAAGCGAAATCGATGCCGTAAGTGCACGGTAAACTTCTCTTGCAGCGCTCATCATTTGTGTCCTCGTACAGCCGCTTTAACAGCGTCAACGATTTTCCTTTTTATATCATCTCGCATGGCATCCATTGCTGGATAAAGAAATGGCTTGTTAATTTTGGGGCTAAACTCTACGACACGCCCATAATAAAGCCCATCATGCGCTACAGCATCTGCAACAATATCATAGCGTTGCCCTGATCGTTTCTTTTTGGCATAAATAGAGTTACGAAGTGCCCCTTTCACTACACGCCTATCCGTCCCTTCATAAACGGGACACCTAGACTTTGCTTCTGTTACCAAATCATTCGCACATTCAGAGAGGGCACGATGTCCTGCCCGAATGGCATTTTCTCCCAGAGATGCTAGCAACCTTTCCGTTGAAACATACCTATACATCATCTTCTATCAACTCTCCACATTCCATGACCAACCACCGATGTTTTCCGTCCATTGGATAAGGCGGTGCAGAAAGTGCTAGCCGTTTACCTTCCCAAAGGACAAAATCCGTCACTCGAACATCTGTAAAATAGCGAATGATAATGCGGTAGCTAATCTTATTGATTACCTCTGCTGTACCATCTGAAATCTTTGCTGTATACGGTAATACCTTTGCCCAAACTGTTACTACTTCCGCAGTCCCAACGATAACAGAGTTCCCCGCGTCATCTATTGTCATTACCGGACGCAGTATCTTAATGCGATGTCTCATCTCGCCAACAGAAACATACATCAGAAAACCGCCCTTCTTTCTCCAAAAAGAATCGAGCGAAGCGTCAATAGCAACGCATGGTGATCTGCCTCCTCTCGATGCTCATAAAGATAACTTGCCGCATAGAGGATAGCCACTCTTACGACATCAGACGTAGGCACATCTTCCCGCAATACATCCCTCACGAGCCGCTCCGCCGCTTTCCCAAAATTTTCAATAAGAACATCCTCCGATGTTGCGTCAACGCGAAGATACTGTTTTAAGTCTTTAAGAGAAACAAGCAAAACACATCAACTCTTTCAAAAGCGATAAGTGATAGAAAAGATTACGCTCCGCCCTTCATCTTGAGTGTCTGGACGGCTTCTGAAAGAACAAGCTTGCCATCGACGCGTTCTTTCATCACATACCCCACCATACCATTTCCTGCAAAAAGCTCCTTAAGCTCCTGCAATGAGCGCGTGCCACGGTCACCAATATTGTAATAACTGAAATCCCCGAAAGCGATAACCGGCTTTCCAGCTGCCATCGTCGGTGCATATGCCGAAGTATAAAGGGGGTATCCAAGAAGTCGATCTGGTTCACCTATTTGATAGGACGGCTGCCAGAGATAATTTCCATTGTCATCTTTTAACTTACGAATAGAGGCAATCGTCTGGTCATTCATGATAAACGCCGCCTTTTTTCGGTAAGGACGCTTAAGCAAGTAAATTAGTGAGATAATCTCATCCGCCTTAACAGCTGCCGTTGAAGTAGTAACACCAACGGCAGCTGTAGAAAAGATCCCCGTCGGTTTATTGTTACCATCACCATTCAAAAAAGCATCTTCCTCAGCATTCGCGATAGCCTTGCCAAACTGGTCAATGATGTAACTCTCAAGATTGAATGCATTATCATACAGCAATTCTTCTGTCACCTTAACAGCAACATGAAGTTTATATGCATCAAGAATAACCTGTGAGAAAGTTGCGTCTCCGAAAGTAAGTGTGCCACCCTCTTCGATCCAAGCAGCAGCTGGCTTCATCGCAGCAATGTTAATTTTATGCTCGCCGCTCGTTGTAATCCTTGTGCCAAGTGTGCGCATAACATTCTCTTCAGTCATGACATCAATCAGGCGACGATCATACTCCACCGGAACAAGATAGCCTCCGCTAGCGTCCGTCCCTCCCTTCAATTCATCCGAAATTTGACGAAAATTAGTACGAAGTGCGTTCAACATCGCTTTTCGGTACCCTTCACCCTTCGTACCACCCATAGTCTCTTCCCCTGGAAGATTCGTGATAGGTCGTGCAACTGGTCTGCGCCATTTGCGCATCAATCGAAGCTCTCTTTTCCATACGGTCAATGGCTTTTCCCAACGCTACAACATCAGCTTCCATCTTCTCATACAAAGCGGCATCTTCGCGAGACAGTTTACCGTCCTTACCTGTATGTGCATCCAGAAAAGACTTAGCTTTTTCCCAAAGAGATGCCCGCTTCTCGCGCATAGTTAGAACCTGTTCCATAAAAATCTACCTCCTAAATCAATGCAGCAACAAATCAAGTCGCTTCCGAAGCACGTCGGCTTCCATACAGCCAGAAGATTTTTTTCCTGCTTTTTCATTCTTTGCAAGCAATGCAAGAAATCATTTCTAACAGCAAACGACATGAAAAACAACATACTTTCCACGTCTGCATCTTCCTTACCTTCTGTATAAAGAACTCTATCCGCAAAACCCTAGCTCTACAGCCTTTTTGGCATTCATCCACGTTTCATCATCCATAAGCCCTGCAATGCGAGCGCGTGGTAGATTGCTTTTTAATTCATAGGCATTCAAGATGCTCTCTTTCACTTCAGAAAGCATATCGACAGTCTTTTGTATCTCTTGCGCATCCCCAATAGTGATTGTTGCAGGATTATGAATCATCATCATAGCGACTGGCGACATAGCAACATCCGTCCCTGCCATAGCGACGACAGATGCAGCAGAACCCGCTAGCGCATCAATACGGACATGAACAGGCCACGGATATTCCATCAACATCGTATAGATTTGTGCCGCGGCAAAAACATCTCCACCCGGCGAATTAATCCATACAGTGACCTCTCCCTCCCCACTATAAAGCTCTTTTCGAAAGACTTCTTGCGTCACCTCATCGCCAAACCATGTTTCATCTGAAATTACTCCATTCAAGAAAAGAATACGCATGTCATCGGCATCACGCGCCCAGTTCCAAAACTTACGTTTCATGGTTCATCCTCCCATCGTCTTTGAATCTCCTGCTTGTCCAGCAAAAGCTCCTGCATCTCTCAGCTTTGTCATGTTGCCATTGATGAGATAAGTACTACCTCCTTCTTCATCCGGAATAGGATTCAAATTTTTCCATCTCGCGAATATCATTGGCGGATAGCCATCCGTTCTGTCTACCGACAGCATACCCGTCCATGCGGCTCTTATAATCGCCACGCAAGAGACCATCCACATTGAACTTAATACTTAAATTCTTCTTCTCTTTCGGGAGAAGCAATGACTTTTTCATCGCTTGTTCAATACGCACCACCCAAGGACTCAAGGTATACTTCACAAACTCCAACGACTGTTGCTCAATATTCGAAAAGCTCGACTTTTTCAAGATCACCAACCATATGCGGCGGAATCCGAAAAATACGAGCAATTTCATTGATTTGGAATTTTCGTGTCTCAAGGAACTGCGCCTCCTCTGGAGGTATAGACAATTGATGAAACTTCATACCTTCCTCTAGCACGGCGATCGAGTGACTGTTTTTCCCCGAAAATTGTGCATGCCAGCTTTCACGAAGACGCTCAGGATCCTTCACAATCCCTGGATGTTCTAAAATTCCCCTGGCGTTGCTCCATTTTGAAAGAAAGTTGCACCATATTCCTCTGTAGCCAATGCTACACCAATGGCATTCTTTGCCATAGCTATTGGACTATATCCGACAAGCCCATCAAATCCTAGACCTGGAACATGTAGAACATCTTCACGGCAAAGACGTACCTGTCCGTACTTCTTAATATTCGGGTTTTCATCCGTCAAGCGCGAATACATATAAAACAGATCTCCCGTTTCCTCATCGCGATCAACCTTCATTCTACCAGGAAGAAGCGGATAAAGTCCTAGAACACGCCCTGCACCATCGCGAAGAATTTGCGCATAAGCGTTCCCCCAAAGGAGCAAATGACTCATCAGTGTTTCACGAAAGACAAACGCCGTCATCTCAGGATTTGGTTCATCATGCAAGATGCGATAAAGTGGATGATCATATACAAGTTTTTTCCCACCATCCTCGAGGCAATAGATATGAAGCGGCAATGAGGCAATAGATTCCGCAAGAATACGAACACAAGCATAAACCGCTGTCACCTGCATAGCTGTTCTTTCATTGACCGTTTTTCCTGCCGCTGTCTGACCGAATAAAAAATTTAGGCCGCCAAGATAATTCTTAGGCTTATTACGCGACTTAAAAAGCTTGCGGAATAGATTCATTCAGATACCACCTTTTATATCACTGAACCTCCTACGATTAAAGCATTAGAAGACCACGCTGTTCATAAACAGAATGCTCAACAACAGCGCCGCCACGAAGTGCACGGTCAAGTGCCATGATAGTCGCAACAGCACCATCAATTTTCTCCGTGCTCTTTACCTTATCAGCTTTTATGTTTCCTGCAGGGTCTGTACGAATATAGATATTATCCATATTCCATCGAAGAATAGGATGCCCGCCATGCGCGATACGCTTCTCCAGCGTCAAACGCATCAATTCCTTTGTTGGTGGAGACATAGAAGCAAATCCTTGACCAAAAGCTACTAACGTAAATCCCATACCTTCGAGGTTCTGTACCATCTGTACTGCGCCCCACCGGTCGAAAGCAATCTCACGAATATGAAACCGTTCACCAAGCTTTTCGATAAATTTCTCAATAAATCCATAATGAACAACATTACCTTCCGTTTCATAAAGATACCCTTGCTTCTGCCAAGTATCATAAGGTACATGATCACGGCGAACACGTAAATCGATAGTATCCTCTGGGATCCAAAAATACGGGAGAATACTATACTTTTCGTCTTCGTCCTCTGGCGGAAACACAAGTACAAAAGCCGTGATATCCGTCGTAGAAGAAAGGTCAAGTCCACCGTAACAAGTACTATCCTTCAAGCGCTTTCTCATCAACAGAGAAAGCACAGGCGTCCCACTTTTCCAATGGCATCCAACGAACCGATTGTTTTACCCATTGATTGAGACGCAGCTGTCGAAAAGCATTTTCTTCGCCAGGATTCTGTCGAGCTGAATTACAAGCAGCCTCCACCTTATCCATACCTACCGTGATACCGAGTGACGGATTTGCTTTCTTCCAAACCTCGGGAGATGTCCAATCTTCATCCTTTCCTGCACCGTAAATAACCGGATAGAACGTCGTATCAAATTTTCTTCCTTCAAGAATATCAGTGGCCTTTTGATGTGTTTCATAGCAAATAGAATTTATATCTGTACCCGCTGTTGTAATAAGGAAGTACAAGGGCTGCATACGTGCATCGCCAGATCCCTTTGTCATAACATCAAAAAGCTTTCGATTTGGTTGCGTATGAAGTTCATCAAAAACAACACCATGGACGTTAAAACCATGTTTAGAATAAGCCTCAGCAGAAAGCACCTGATAAAAACTATTGGTAGGGAGATAAATCATTCTCTTTTGCGATGCCAAAATTTTTACACGTCTGCTAAGTGCGGGACACATCCGCACCATATCAGCTGCTACTTCAAAGACAATAGATGCCTGCTGGCGATCTGTCGCACAACCATAAACTTCAGCACGTTCTTCCCCATCCCCGCAACATAAAAGGAGCGCAACAGCGAGCAGAAGTTCAGATTTTCCTTGCTTTTTCGGAATCTCAATATAGGCTGTATTAAATTGCCGGTACCCGTTCGGTTTCAAAACCCCAAACAGATCACGAATAATTCGCTCCTGCCAGTCAATAAGCTCAAAAGGCTTTCTAGCCCACTTTCCCTTCGTATGGCATAGACATTCGATAAAGCTAACAGCATAATCGGCAGCTTTTTTACTATATGTCGACGTATCTGCTATAAAAGCGTGTCGGTTGATAGTCTTTCAGCTTCCGCATCATGCATTTCCTTTCTTCATAGCCAACTGATAAATATCCATTTCTTTTAGTTCGTAGCTTTTTATCGTTTTTTTCTAACAGCTGTCTAACAACAAAAAGCAAAAACATTTACACCGAATGGAATAACGACACCGTCACGAATTTTCATCCAGCCCGTCTCCGTTGTTGCCTGCTCCTTAACCGCTTCAACAAACCCTACAGCATACTGTTCCAAAACAGGGAACCCCGCCTCAAGGAAATTCTCGACAAAATTCTGCTTTGTCTGCTCCGTAACATTTAATGCACCATCCTTCATACCAGCAAGAGCCATATCCCTTAACTCTGTCCATTTACTCATAAAAACACCTCCCTAATGCTTTATCTTTTGACATTCCCACGGCTAACGCCAGGGGATTCTTAGTTCGATAATCACTACGCCGTTTTCATAAGCCTAAATTCCCGTGTACCCCACGGTACTGATTTTCCCTTATGCTAGGCTTTTTCTTTCAAAACGTGCTTACTTCATAATCCGTTACCCCACGTGCAATGGCGCGGGCAAATTCATCCTGCTGCGAACGCAGAAGTTCTGCATCGCTCGCATGATCAATAAATGCAAGCTCCACGAGTACAGCGACTGCATCGGTGTTGCTCAGAACGTACAGACCGTTGACACCGGGCTTCGCTCCCTTTGTGCCGCGATCCACAGTTCCAAGCGCATCCACAATCTGATTCTGGATGCACTGCGCCAGCTTCTTCCCCTTCGCTGCTCCCGTAGTAGTGCCAGACCTCCGTCCCATTCGCGTTGCCGTTACACGCATTACAGTGAACAGAGATAAACACTTCGGCATCCGCACGGTTGGAAGCCGATGCGACTTCACGGAGGCTATCGGACTGCAAATTTCCGACCACTTCAACACCTGCGAGTGAGATAACCCGCCACAAAGTCTGAGACGTTCTTTTGCCACATCGCATTCCCTCAGCCCATACCCGCACGCGCCGGGGTCGGGGTTTCCGTTCGGTGCGTGTCCTGCGTTTAGAAAAACTTTCATTGTGCTACCTCCTTTGGCATGACGGGACTCACGAATCCGAACTCGCGCAGACTACCGCGCAGCTTGTTGTTCTGTTCGGACGAGTGCGTCCGTGCGTTGTTGGCATACGGGACGAATCTCTTGATCGGAACGAGCTTCATCTCCGATGTTGTTTTGTTCACGCTATATTCACCTCATCATACTTTAGGTCAGAAAAACGGATTGCCTCGGGGATCTGCTTCACAAAATCATGGAAATACCTTTCTGACGCGCTTCCTGCACCGTTTGCTTGAACAAATTCGCGCAGGCTTTGCTTCTTGAAGAAGGACGGCTGATTGCACCACCTTGAAATTGTGATGTACATGCCCCGATATGGACTTTCTTCATACCTTTCATGCCGCATCACATACGGCAGACAACGCTGTCGCATTAAAATTTCAATGCGATAGAGCAGTTCGAGCATATCTCTTTTCCAAAATGCACTGTCCCACTTGCCTTGACGGTCAAATCCTGTAAAACAGTAGAACTTGCAGACTGCATCTGTATATTTCCGAAGAAGACGAAGTTTCCTCTTGATGATCGGCGCGTCCCTATAATCATCGAAGGCAAAGATGTATTCTCCGTCATATTTTGACGCAATAAGCATCTCACATATTTCATCTGTCAGCAGACGCTCATCCAATCCTTGTTTGAACTGAAACGGGCGTCCCGTCTGCTGCAGTTCTGAGAGTAGCTGCCTCCAATGTGGACACGCAAAAAAGTTGTCATCCAGAAGACATATTTTCTTCTTCTGCGGGGATAGAAATTCCGCTATGGAACTGTGCTTTTCAGACCGTTTCGCATTGCGGTTTACGCAAAACGAACAGCCGCGATAACAGCCCCGCGTCAGATAGCCGATGGCATAATCGGTATAGTAGCGGAACTCCCGAGTTTTTCTCCAAGATGTCTGCGTAGAAATCCACGCATCATAAAGATGGTAATCCGGCATATGGTGTTCTATTGCATAAGGAAGTGGCACGGCTTTGTCATAGAAAAATCCCGTTCCTCCGTACAGCACATTTTTTCTGTGCAACACCTTGGACGGGACTTTTGTATTCGTGAAAACCTTTGCAATATACACCTTGTCGAATCTGTCCAGATCCTCATAATCTGTTTTGAGAGTGACCTCATCTGCTTCAGATTTGTGATATCCAGATAGTTTCATACAGACGAGATTTGGGAATCTGTGTCGCTTCCTTGCAATAAGGTCAGCATCCAGAACTGCAATCTGCATCGTCACTTCCTCAACCGCAGCAGCCGCTCCATCCGATCTTCCTGTGGAGAACCGACAAATGTGGTGGTGCAGTTCTGCTTTACGATGTCAAATATCTCATACCAGAGCAGATTGGACTGCTTCTGAAACGCCTGTCCCATCTGAACGAAAGGGCTTGCAATCGCCCCGCCTGTGGTCGGATGCTTGCCAATTAACCCATATTGACTCATTGCTTCCTCGCACTGGATGAAGCGGGCAAATGCCTGAGCATAACTTTCGATGAGACGAGGATTCACGAGACGTTCACAGCCGCGCTCCTTCAGCCACAACCATGTCTCGCGGAAAATCTCATCCGCACCGAGCGGTTTGCCGTTCTTCTGCCGTGCAGACAAGAACTTGCTCGGGGTTGGCATCTCCTCACCGTAGAGGTCGGCAGATCCACAAGGTCTGTACCATCTAGTTCCATCATGGGGAACTCCATGATGTGCGCCGTGCGCCCGCCCGCAATCTTGTCTGCCAGTGGTTCGGGCTTTTCTCCAGACCGCACGCGCCGACCGCCACGATTACTTCCATCTTTCGCCAATCACTTCCTCCTTCCCATGTCTAAGATTAATCCCCCTTTTGAACTGGACTTTTTTTACACATGATTCATTGCCGGCCAACAGCGATTTACATAGTGAAGATTTAATCCCCCCTAGAGATCAGTTGTCGCTTTTCTTCCGTTTATGAATCTTTTCATGACAACTAACACACAAACTCATAAGGTTTTCTTCTGCATTCGTACCCCCTTTCGCAGTAGGCTTGATATGATGTACTAGCTTTGCCTGTACATATTTACCTTTTCTTTTACATGTCTCGCAAAGAGGATGTGCATGGATATAACGCAAACGAATCTTTTGCCATGTATTGCCGTATCGCTCATGACGGTCATAGCCGCGAGTAAAGCATTCGTAGTGAAGCATCATTACCTTCTCATGTCTCAAACAGTATCCACTTTTTCGATTCGTCAACTCTGGACACCCTTGAAAACGACACGCTCTTTTCGCTTTTACCGGCACTTTATTCCCGCCTCCTTTTTTCTTCATGCTACTATTTTACATTGAGTATCGACGAAAAATCCGCACCGGTTTTGGAACTTTTTACTGTTATTTTACTGTTGTTGTCAGACTATTTCACGAAAAATAACAAAAAGCCCGCCTTTCGACGAGCTTTTCGGTCTATCTTATTCTGCAACACAAATTTCAGCCCATTCGGCCGTGCTCTCATACCAAAAATGATAAAGGCAATCTCTCTGGTAGCTTTAGCGCCACGTTCTCTTGCCCATTTCTCTGAATAGTGCATGACATCGCTGATTTCTCCCCAGCTTTTACCGTTCATGTAGTATGCCTGAATAATCTTTTGGTCATTTAAATCCAACGCATCAACAGCCCGATTTACCTTGTCTACAATGCGTGTTACCTCTGTGAGGTCTTGCATCATAGAGGTCAATCGCTGTTCCATACGTATCCTGTGAGCGGCTTGTCGCTCAAGCACGTTGAGCTCTGAGTAACCGCCACTAGAGGCATCCCCGTACTTTGCAATTGGTGCGGCAAGTGTACTGTCATTCTTGAGCACTTTTTCCTGCTCTGCGATATCCATCTCAAGGTTCTTGATGTTGGCCTTGAAGCGTCGATACCACCGTAGCCAAGTTCGAGTAATTCTTACATAATCGTTATACTCCATTGCTGTCACCCTTTCAGATTAGACAATCCGCTCATAGCCTTAGTGAATGCGTACAGGACAGTCTACCTGTTGCGCTTCATAGCTACGAGTTTGAATTCGTCCCTCAATTCCGACACTGTTGCCCTTTACAAGGTACTGAGCACATAGCTCACCCGTCCGTCCCCATGCTACAACAGGTAAGAAATCCGTTTCATGCTTTCCGTCTGCGTTCTTAAATTACTAGTCTTAGTGCTTCATATTTCAGGGTCTTTCGTCAAATTGCCGATAATAATTACTTTATTCATGTTTTTGCTCCTTTACTGCTAGTTCCGTAGATGTTTTCCTCTGCATTTGTCGCTCTTGCATCTCTCGCCTGCGCCAACCACGGCTAAAAATATGCCGCGGCGGCTGTACACGATACTTCAGCCGGCGGAACCACCCCTTAAACCAAAAAATCACCCTCATCCTCCTTTCCTTCTTCGCTCCATTTTCAGCTTCTTTCCTCTTGCATTAATTCCAGCTGATGATATTGTCGGTCATCTACCGGATTTTCGCATAACGCATAACGCAATGCCGCGCGCCATCCATGACCGACATCTTTCATGCCACCCGAGGCGGCATTTGTTATTGTATACAGCCACCACCGCTCTTCCGGCAGCAGCTCCAGCCAATTTCTCAGTGCTGTCGATATACCAGATGGCGCGTTTTCCTCGACCGCCCATAGAAGAACCATCAATTCCTTGCCTAATAGTTTTTCAAGTGGAACGCCGCCGCTTGAGAACTTTCCCTACAGGAATCCTGCTTTGCTTTCCAGGCGGCTATTGAACTCATTCTTAACGGTATCTGCCATGAGGCGCCACTTACTGCGCGGCATCTGCACTTTTAGACTATCCTGCTCACATCGGATTTCCTGCGTTCCGTCCGAATCCCAATGATAGCGTTCATACACAGAAATAATTTCGCTCGCCTTCCGCCCTGCCGGAATCATGACATAGAAGTGATATTCCAGTTCTTCCGGCTTAAAGCCAAAGCCCTAAATACTTCCCCTTCACCGAAAAGCCTCCTTTCTTTCCCCTCCGCCGCTTTTGACGTTCCGCCTTTATCTCCTTGCGCGGTACTCATCAATCACCTCTTGCAAGGCGTCAAGATACCCGGCGATATTGCCCCCATCTAGATGATCCTGTATCAGGCACGAGGTTTCAAGCGAGAGACGTGAGGCGTTACACATGCGCCGCCTTGCCTCTTGTTCAACTGCAACAGGGTCTATTTCCAATCGTTGTTCTTCTTTGTGCGCGTATAGGCTAGGGCGTCAGGCAGAAACCATTCTGCCCTAACCTCGTCAAGGGTTGCTATATATTCAAGGGTCTTCTCTTTGTTTAGAAAATGTATATCTGTACTATCCTTATTCTTTCGGAGAACCATCAACAATGTTGGGATACTCGTATCTACAAACTGTCCGCCTGGGATAGCCACCACCATTTCAATATAATTGTTCTCGATGAACCACTTCCTGAGCTTTGCCTCCCGCTGCCCACGATACCCTACACCAGTAGCGCTCATTACGACAGCTACGCCATCGTCTGCCAGATAGTAAAGTATATGCAGCAGAAAGGCGAAGTCGGCGCGGTTTCGTGTTGGCAAACAGGGAACGTCTTGAAAAACGTACATCGTTTGTTAATAGATCCGGTTCCCACTTCAACGAGTATGGCGGGTTGGCAAGGATAGCGGGGAATTTCTTCCCCATAAAGGCGGGCTTTGTTAAGGTGTCCCCGCAATAAATCTCACTATTTGGGATTTTCCGCGCTGCCTCTACCGCTTCCGGATTGTTATCTTGCCCGTACTTTCGGACATCATCCGCGAATATTTTCAAAAGTCCACCATGTCCGCAGGTAGGATCGTAAACCTCGTCAACCTCTTTCGGAAGAAAGGAACGCATATATTCAGCTAATTTTCTATCTGTGTAGAAGATACCGTTTTCTCGAAACTTCTCTCGAACTGTTTTCAAATTGTATTCCACGATTCACCTCATCTTTCCGCAAAAATTCCACCAAGAAAGACTTTTTCGTAAGCCTTGGCGTACTCGTATCAGCACTGAATTTTCAGCCGCTTAACCCCCCCTACCTGCCCCGGCGAATCGCCGACCCAGCGTCATGTATCCGTCTCATCCAGCCGCAAGCCGAACAAAGAGATCTGCCCGTCCGCCTCGCTCCGTTTCCCTTGCCCGAGCCACCAGCGCATCACATCCGCGCCCGTCTCCCATGCATTATTGACCGGGTAGCCGTCCGCCCGCCGCTTGTCCACCATCCGCTGAAAGGCTTTTTCATAGGCTTTGGCGTACTGCGGCCACCGCTTGGCGTCGCGCCGCATAGCCGCTTGGTTTTGGTACGGGCACATAATGCAGCCGATACGCGTTTTCCCCTCGTCATAAAGCCTGCAATAAGGGACGTGATAGGTGCGGATATACTCCCAAACCTCCGCCGTTGACCAGTCAATGATCGGATGAATGTACTGTTTTCCGCCTGGCTTCTTGCATGTCTCAACAAGTTGGCGTTTTGCTCGCCTCACGGATTCCGCATGCCGAATCCCCGTTATGACAAAAACGATTCTTTCCGCCGTCCTCTTTGAAATACTGACAGCAATAGCGCGCCAGACGTGATGGCGGCATGCGCTTTTTCGGAATCAACTCCCACATCGTCAGCGCCGGCTTATTCCGCGCCGCCCATGCCTCCGGGTATTCCTTGCGGATGAACTGCACCAACTCCGGCGGGTCAACCGTCGTCACGTTGTAGTGTGCATCGTGCTTTACCCCCGCCCGCCGGCATAGATCCAGCACAACACAACTGTCCTTTCCCCGCTGAACGCCACGTAATACTCCTTCGGGCGGCTCATGCGACCCGCGACCGTTCCACCGCAATCTTCACCTTGTCTATCTCACCGTACAGCCCTGATCTCCTTCAGCATCGCAAGCCCTCCCTCGCTCCGGCGACCCACTCCCGATACAGCCGGAAAAATCCTCCGCCGCCATCGTGACCAGCCATCCACAATGATTCTTCGTATGCGCCACAATCGGTATCTTGCCCGCCGCCTCCGCCGTCGCATCCCGCCGAGACTGCGCCATCGCGTCCCAAAACATTCAGCTGCTCCACATTCTTAACCTCCACATGTACCCCCGGAAGTCCTTCCACATCCCCTGCCGCCCCTGTGTTTCCTCGGTATTGTGCGTCGCGATGTACCGCGTACCCTTCCGCCCGGCAAAGTGCAAGAAACGCCCGTTCTCCACGCTTGCCTTTCTCCCGGCTCATCTTTCCCATGTTATCAAGCCCCCCATCCTTGCCCCTTATTCGCCCGTAAATGCCCCTTCCTGCCATTTTTGTATCTTTTGCATATGATTTATCGTCTTGAACATTTGCGCCGCTCACAAGCGATTCTAGAGCCTTTTTCTTTTGCCACCGTTCTAGTCGTTTTATTGCCCGCCATGCCGTCGGATCCCGATAGTGCGCCGTATTATAGCCATACATGCCCCCATCTCCTTTACTCTGCGAAAGAGTTTTAGCATCTCGCTATCCATCGCCAAAGGCATTTCTTCCCTCACCTCCACATATCCGCCTTACCAAGCAGCAGGAAGTGCTCTTTATTCGCCCGTAGTGCCTCTCCCTGCCGTTTTTATGTCTTTTGCATATGATTTATCGTCTTGGATATTTTCGTCGCTCACAAGCGATTCTAGAGCCTTTCTCTATGCTCAGATCACCACTGCCTCTATTTCCTGTGGGCGTTCCCTGCGGGGTACCAGACGCAAGCCAACCCTTGCCAGTTCCGCCCGAAGGTCGTCAAACGTCACCTTCTTCGCCGTGATGTCCCCCGCGATATCCGCCGCCACGGTACAGCGCTACAAGACGCCTGCCGCCGAACCCGAACACATCCCGCATCGCTGCCAGATACGCGCTGGACAGCTCATCCACCACGCTGTAGGAAAGCTGCATATCCCGCGTCTTTTGCTGCATCTCGCGGCGCACATCCGCCCGCGCAAAGCCCATGCCCGTCTCAGCCTCCAGCGCCTCGTTGATGTCCGCGACGCTGTAATCGCCTGCCGTAAGCCCCGCCTCAATCTCATACATCCGGCCGAACAGCCGCATGAGGCGTGCCTTTCCGAATCCGTGCGCCCGATGTACTGCGGCAAACAGCACCAGATAAATATTCTCAGCCGCGTTCACCTTCACCGCCTGCGCCTCAACGTTCTTTCGCATAAACGCCATCTGCACCGCCCGCTTACTGCTCACATGCTGATAGTGCGCCGCTCTGCTCTTTCTCTTTCCCTGCATGATCCTCTTCTCCTTAATTGCATTAGTTTATCTTAGTGAAACTCCGTGTCCCAAGCCTTAGAGGGCGATAGCCGCCCCCTTAGCTCACTCGTCCTTTTCCAGAAGACTTAGCCACGTTGCTGTATCCGCAAATAACTTCTTCACATCCCAGCTAAACCGTTTCAGCGTGCGTTCTGTCGCTCTTTTCTCCTTTTGTTCACGCCGTACCGCCTCATAAATCTGCCGGAACTGTGCTCTTGCTGTGCCGACATGCTCCGTCTCCAGATAATACAAATCCTGCCATCCGAGACGCCTTGCCGCCGCCTCTGCATCTGGATTTTGCCACTGCCACGTCGCTTTTTGCCCGTGAATTCATCGGCCCCCACCTTTCGGATGTACTGTCGCGACCTCCTCCCAAGCATCGCCCCAAGCTCTGCCATCTGTACCGCGCACCCGTTCATCCAGCTTTTCTATCGCCTCGATGATCTCTGCCGGGCAAGGGTAAAACTTCACGCGTCATGCGCTAAATAGTCCATCGCTGCCGCGATTTGAGAGGGACGGAAAGCATCGAGTGCATGGACATAAAGAACAATCGTGTCACTGTCTGCTTTCGTGTTCGGATACATTTTCAAATACGCCGAAAGGATTCTGGTAACCTTCACTTTCTCCGCGTTCGTCATCGAGCATCCCTGCCTTTCTTAACTTCTCCACTGCCTCATCTGCTAAATCCTTGACACTCTTTTCCCTGCCATACCGATTATCGTCTTCGTGTAGAGGGAAGACGCCCTGCCAGCCGTTCATGATGGATTGCTGTAAGATGGCAATCTCCTTCTCTTCATCCCCGCCGGCTAGCTTTTGCCAGTTTCTTTAAGATCATCTCCTTTGCCTTTTCCGTCAGCGGCCTTCTCATCTTCCTGCGCATCTCTTCAAAGTCATGCATAGCCTCAGAGAGTTGAGGGGAACAAGAGGGGCTTTTACGCGCGATACTCTTTGTTGTTCTCTTTGTACTGTTATCTTTGTATATATAGAAGGAAGTCGCTTTTTGCGTGTTGCATCGCGCAATTTTTGCGTATTGGATGACGCAATTTTTGCGTCTTGCAAGTGTTCTTTTTTGCGTTTGAAAATGCCGGAGATATTCCGCCCCTTTTCCGTCAGCGTGTACCACTTTGTCCGGTCTCTTTTATTACTGCTTAACCTTGCAGACTGGATCAGCCCAACTCTCTCTAAATTAACTAAGGCTTTCTGTATCGTTCGTTCACTCCAACAGGGGAAAAGAGCCGCGAAAGCATGCACGGTATTAAACGTCCATGCAACACCTCCATGCACGTTCTGCCCGCTTGCCTCGTTTGTTTGTACCCAATAAGCAAGATGTAAGAACAGTACCGATTCCGACATGCCGTATTCCTTGGCAAGCTCCGGCGAAAACCGTGTCGTAAACATCTTTCCCCCGCTCCTTTCAAGAGATCTTCAAGTGATATGACCGCCCGATTCGCTCGTCCACGCGTACCGGCTCTAAAAAATACTTCTTCAAAAACGTTTCCTTGCCCGTCCTATGCATCTCGTGATGATGGCGGCGGCAAAGCGGCAATACCCGAAGCCCGAGATGATTCATCCGGCGCCGGTTGCCGCCATGCGCCCCGACACTGTCCACATGATGAAGCTCGCACCGTTTGCCGCACAGTGCGCACCGATGATGAAGCAGGCAAGCATACACATACCGCGGGATGTCCTCCGCCAGTTCCGACAGCGGCACCCCCGCCGGCACATCATGCAGCAGACAAAAATCCAGAAGCCATGAGATGAATAGGCGTGCCTCCTCCACGGAGCAGGTCGCCAAAGAAAACCCTTCCGCCAAGAAAGCGGCATCCCGTGCCTCATAGCAGAAGATCTCCTTCAGTAACACCTTCATCATCTCCGGCGGCGTCGCCCCGTACCAGTCCGCAATACAGCCAATCAGCACATGCGCTTTCTTTTCTTTGCTCCCGACTGATGAGCCGCGGGTCTGGAACGTCCACCCAGACATACCGCCCCGCCCGCCGGACTTCCTCCTTGTGCTCTCGCAAGGGAGAAAGAGCGTGAGCCTTTTCTCCTCCGAGAGAACCTCCGCCTAGCCAGCATCAGAACGGGATCTCTTCGTTCGGATCGTATGCCTGCCGCTTGCCGGGAAGCTCCTTCTTCGGCGGTACCGGGGCGTCTTCCACCTCTGCCGCCGGGCGCGTTCCGCAAATCCTGACTGCAGTACCGACGGAGCCATCCCCGCGCTCGTACTCCTCTTCACGGAACAAGCACCCAAGCGTCAGCCCGACAAATTTCTGTTCGTCAAATGCCCCGCTTGCGTCCCAGGTCAGTTGCCAGCCCGGATTGCTTGCCTCAAAGTCTTCCACCAGCCGTTTGAACATCGCAATGCTCCGCCCTTCCAACACCTGATAGATCTTTGCATTGCCCGGCCAGAAGTCCAGCTGAAACGCCGACTTGCGCCGCTTGAAATGCCCTGCACAGCGGCCGCTTGCCACATCCACCGAGAGCACCAGCATTTCAGCGCCGCGCCTTGACTTGCGCACCTCTGCCGCTATCACCTCACAGATATACCCGCCTGCTGGAAGCCGCGGTGTCGTTTCCGCCCGCGCCGTGGTCTCGTCATATCCTGCTGGTTTCTTAAACATATTCGTTCTTCCTTTCCTGATAGATCTCAATCAGCCGCGTCCACTCCAGCGGCGTCAGTTCCTTCAGGCTCGTCTTTTCAAACCTTCCCTGAACCTCTGCCTTAACTTCCGCCCAAGAAAGCCCCAGACGCGAAACCTCGCGTTTTAGCAGCCCAATATAATCCGGCGGCTCCTCTGCCGGATAAGCGTCTGCATCCTTGGCATCGTCAATCCCGAAGAGCCCGCCAAGCGCGTACTTGCGTGCATACGATGACGCCATCCCCGTGACCTGCGACGCGCCTAACTTCTTCTTCTCCTCCGGCTCCCGGGCAAGCGCCGAGGCGCTCTCCTGCGCCCCCGTTGCTGTCTCGATCGCCGTTGCCGTCGCTTGGATGTAGTACCGATCGCCGACTAGAAGAACCTCGTCCGAGAGCCGCAAATACAGACCATACTTTGTCAGTAACGGCTTGACAGCCTCCAAGATGTCTTCTGCACTGCGGTACTTGAACTCGCCGAAGCTGTTGTACTGTCCCTTCGTGCACTTCAGCGCCCCTTGTACCGCCGCCAGTGCCGCATACAGGCTATCTTTCTTCATGATTGCCTCCTATTGGATCCGAAGCCCGCGCCCCTGCACAAGCTGCGCCCCCGGTACCTGCTCGCCTGCTTTCAGTGCCGCTTTCAAGCGTTCCTTTGCTACCGCCCGCCGTGCGGGTATCTCGTCAAACCATTCCGCGCCAAGCGCCCCTTCGTCATACGAGAGCGCCGGCGGGTTGTTCTGTACGCGCATCGTCCCGTAATCCGTTATCACCTTCCGTTTGCCGGCGGCATCCAGCGCCTGTACGCACATCCCTTGAATCCCCTTGATACGGTTGTCCAGGAAGCGCGCCTGCTTTAGTCAGCCGCTCCGCCTCATGACGGAACGCCGCCCGCCGCGCCTCAAGCTCCCGAAGAAGCCCGATACAGTTCTTTACTTTCTCCTCCATCGCCCCTTCTACCGCCTGTAAGCCTTCCTCCACGGCGGCAAGGTCAACGTTTTCGTCCAGTGCCAAATCAAACAAACGGTTATAGGCATCCGCCAATTCAAACAGCCGCGCTTTCATTTTCTGCTCCTTTCAGCCAGTCTGCATCGTGCCCCGGCATTCCCCATGCCCGAACCTGTGCATCTCGTACCGCAAGCCCCTTTTCTATCACGTCCCACTTTCGTTCGTGTATATTCGTCTCCTCGCGAATGATCCCGTTGATATCAATGTAGAGCCTGCATGCCATCGTGGTGAAGCCGTAATGACTTGCCGCGGCTGCCTCAAACAAAGCCCCGGCATAGTGCCGCATCATCTTAACTTCTAAAACCACTTCTCCCCGCCTCTTCGCGGTCGCCAAAGCCTCAGCAAAGCTTTTCGGTAAACGTTTTGGTACCTTCATCTTTTTCTCCCTTTCTTTTTTCACCGTCTTGTGCTATACTTATAGTAGCCAATTGTTTGTGCATCCATTCGGACAACTTTGGTAACTCTTTCATCTTGCCCCCCTTGCGCTGCTGTAGCGTAAAGGGGGCTTTCTCCACCCTTCACCCGTGCTTTTCAGGCACGGGCTTTTTCTTTGCCTCCTTTTGCTCCCTGTTGTACGTGATCATATACGCCAGCTTTCGCTTTCGCTGGCAGGCATCACAGAAGCGCCGTGTGCGTTTCCCGCGCATCAGGGCGCCGCACATTTGGCAATGCATTAGTTCCATATGGATATGGCGCGGCTTTGGTGCAAGCGCCCCTCTCATGGGAGGCATGGGGGAAGAAGTATACAGCCGGCCGCACCTGCTCATTGCTGTCTCTTCCCTCGTGCGGCTTAAACTTGGGTTGATACAGTCCTTATAGGGACAATTAAAGCACCCTTTGCCGGGATGGCATCCTTTCGGTAGTGTGTTCATAGCCATGCAGCCCCTCCATCCGTGAGGCTTTTTCCTATTCGTCCAGAATCTCTTGCCGGCGCTTTTGCCGGGCTGCTAGAATCTCTTGGCGATGTTTTTGGTAATACGCTCGTTTGTATTCACGTATCTCTTGGCGATGTTTTTGGTAATACGCTCGTTTGTATTCACGTATCTCTTGACGATGTTGTTGGTAATACGCTCGCTGATATCCTAGAATTTTTTGGCGGTGTTTTTGGTAATACGCTTGGGTGCGTTCACATATCTCTTGGCGATGTTGCCTGTAATATGCTCGTTTATATTCACGTTTACGTTGTATTGCCCTGGGTATTGGCGATCCACATTCCAACATCACCTTTTCTTCTTCGGACAGCCGGAAACCATCCGGATTAATGCAATCTGGATAGGGGCAATTAAAACAGCCCTTGCCGGGGTTACATCCTTTTGGTAAAGTCTTGCTGTCCATGCGGCCCCTCCATAATCTCTGCCAGTGTCGGCGCATAACGCATCGCGTCTTCCGTTAGCGCCCGCGCCTGTCTGCATCGGTAAACAGTTCCACACGTGCCTTGACAATTGCTAATGCCTCTTCTCGATTCATCTTTCTCCTCCTATCTAGCTAGTAAAAGCCCCACCATACCCTCAGCAGGAACCCCGTAGCCCCTGCCAGACCGAACGCAAGCGACCCGTAAAGCGGGCGCCTGCCCTCCCTGAGTATCATTGTCCCTCCTCAGCCGTACACGATGATTAGGGATGTACACCAGTGCCCAAAAAGGCAACGACACCCAACACATCTGCGATAATCTCCAGCGCCCGGCGAATCTTCTTATTCAAATGGCGCTTGCCAATCCTCTTTTTCATTTTTTCTTTCTCCTTTTGAATATACTTTCGATAATATTCTCGGTAATAGGCACGCATGTAAGCGCGTCTGCGCGAACGGTGCGCCGGTACCTGACGATAAGCACGCTGATACCTGCGCATATGTTCCGCCCGGCATGCATCGCAATACATCTTCCGCGGTGCCCAGCGAATCTGAGCCCCGCATATAACGCAATACAGCGGCTCATCCCGTTTCGCCATCCCTTCACCCCCCCTTACTCGCTCAGCTGTACCGACCCCGTGCCATCCATCACCAGCGGCGTTTCAATCAGCGGGAGAATCCCGTGTGCTTTCAGCCGTGGGGAGTATGTCAACTATCCTCTTCCGATGACCCGCCGTTTCGACGGGGCATGCCTTCACATCCCTCCTTCGCCCTACCGCCTGTTCGTCTACAAACGCTTTCAAATCCGATACCCGCCACCGTTTCAGTGATAGGCGATCCAGATAATAGATAAAGGGAATATCCAGCCGGTCAAAAATGCTCAGCGACACCCCGAGCATCCGCGCCGCCTGCTTTCGCTGCACCGCCAATACCCCGTGCTGTAAAGCATCCGCCAGCGACGTGATTTCTTCCTTCGTTAGCTCTTTCATTTGCCTTTCTCCTCTCTTCTTTTACTCCCCTATCACGAATACCACCCGCAACGCGTGACAAATCGAAGCCGCTTTCTTTAAGGTTGGCTCACTCTTTCCCTTTTCATAATTCGTGAGCTGCGTCGCCGAAATCCCTGTAAGCTTAGCCAGTCGATACAGGCTCATATCACCACGCGCCTTACGCATAAAAGTTGGAAAATCCATTGTTTTACCTCCTGACGATAATGCAACGCATTGAATAAAAAATATTTGACTACCTAAATTTTTTATGGTAGACTTTAAATATATTGCTCTATAGAGGGCGTATAGTATAATTCGAGCGTAAACAAGGAGGTGAGTATACGCGGAAAAGTAATGCCTCTAAGGTTACTTCGGCGCGTGTTGCGCGTGTTGCCGCAAAGGTGCTCCGTGATGGTCGCACATCAAAAGCATCAAAAACAACCGCAGGTAGCGCACTAGCACAACGCCCCTCTCATAAAAAGAAGTAATTGAATAGCCGCTTTCTTGTAAGTAGGATGTTGGAGCATCCTACTTTTTGTTTGAGAAAAAAATACTTCAAGCATCTCTTCCGTTGATAGCGGGATGAACTGCATCAACCCTTGTACCTGTGCAATGGTGAACACGCCGCTGCCAATATGCCGAGCAAATGTATCTCGATTCATACCGATGGCGCCTGCAGCTGCTTGATATGTATGTCGGTGATACTTTAGTTTCGCTTTCAGCAAATCCGTGTTGACTGTCACAGTTTCACCTCAACCGCTTTCAAAAACCGATTCACAAAGTAGATTTGCCCTTTCCCCGTCACCTTCGTCGTGCGTGTAATCCGATTCACCCCTGTTGCCATCAACGAAGCTCCTTCCTTCACCTCGAAAAAGCCCGCGCTCCATCGCACGTTGTGTCGGCATATTCTTGTCCGTACCGTTCTTAATCAAAAGCCGTGCTCCCTCAGCCAGTCGAACAACCGTTTCTGCCCGATGTCTACCCCTGTTTTGCTTGATCAACTTCGCCAGCCCGCCGATGAGAATTGATGTTTCAGAAGCGCTTACCGCATCCGCAAAGAGCGCTTTCGGGCGCATCGCGGCATTCGCCGCCGCTAACTGCTTTGCGTTCCTCCTGCTCCCGAATCCAAGCCCTCGCCCGTTCAATCGGGTCATCAATCATATAGCTGCCGGAGGCGTGATAACTGCCCGTCTTGCGGATCGCGGGTAATACCTCATGTGTCACCCAACGTTTGAATGCCCTAGCCGTCGGTAACTTCGAGCCAAACACCAGCGCATAAACACCAGATTCGTTGATGTAAACGGGGTATTGCTCACGCCCGAGACTGTCCTTGATGGATGGGGTAACGTTTCGTTCCTCCATGCCTTTAGTCCTATCCTCTCCGCTAGTGAAGCTTTCCCGAGATGACCCGCCGTTTTGGCGGGGCATGCCTTTTGTCCTATCTTCCACGTCAACATGTTTACGGATAGCCTTGTCAGTATCCGTATACCCTAACGCCGTCGCAACATCTTTCCCAACAAACCACGGCTCGTTGTCAATAACGATTGTCCGAATCTTCCCGAACTCTGCATTTTCAAAAATCTGTATCTCACGCATCTTCTCTTTCCTCTCTCTCTGCACCGGACACAATTCCGAATTGCCCGATTTCCTTTCTTCGTCCGCCGTCAATCGCCGCTGTTTCTGCAAGAGCGCCTGACGCCTTTTGAAATCCTCAGCCACCTTGCCGCGCATCACAGCCTTGGACTGATTCGCTATGGTGATCACTTTCATCTTTTCCTCCTTTTTGTTTAGTATACTAAATTTTATACAGTAAAAAAATCAGACACCTCACACCCTAGAGCATCGGCGAGGCGTACAAGTGTAGCAGTTGTTGTATTGACGGGTTTCCCAGATTCAAGATTCGATATAGTCTGTCTAGAAACCCGCGCTTTTTACTTAGTACTTGTCATGAAAAACCCTTTTTGTAATCGAATTTTCTTTACGATATACTGCATTTGCACCATCCTTTCTTCTTGCGTTTAGTATACTAATTAAAAAAGAATCTTGTCAAGAGTACTAGACAATTTTCTTTAAGATGATGTAAAATAAATTTGACAAAGTAAGGAGGCGATAATCATGACGCTCGGACAAAAATAAAATCATACAGAAAAGATCATGGCCTATCAATGCAGGCGTTTGCCGACCTTAGCGGTCTCAGTAAAAGCTATATAGCTTTTCTAGAAAAGGGTATTAATCCATCTTCGGGGAGGGCTATATCTCCTACCTTGGAGACGTTTATAAAACTAGCTAGTGCTATGCATATGAGTGTTGATACCTTTAATGAACAGTCTGAGACAAAAATCAACCTGTGACGGTAAATCAATCTGCCGTCGGTACGTCTTTACCTCCTTCCTTAATACAAAAAGATGAAAAACAAATAGCCGCCGATCTAGAGAGCCTATTAAAAGCCCTTGATAATACGGCGTCAAATAGCGGCGATGATGACGACGAAGAAGATAGAGAACTATTGAAAGCCTCGCTAAAACAAGCGATGACCCTCTCCAGGCGGATAGCCAAGAAAAATTCACGCCTAGGAAATACCAGTCAGCGAGGGGGTAGAACCCTTGTTGCTACCAATACCACCGTATACGAGCCGCATTTCTACTCCAACCAAGAAATTAAAGACCTGCCCATCCAGATTTTAGGTAAAGTCGTAGAAGTTCGCTACAAGCCCTAAAGCCCCGCCCTGGCAGCCCTTCACAAGTACCGTCATAGAAAAATACCTGCCGGAGGACACCAGCAATACCGCGCCGTTATTGACTTCTTGGCTCTAGGGTTTCGGCCGCGCTCTGCCATAGGGAAAATACCTGCCTAAGAAATACCAGTCAGCGAGGGGGTAGAATCCATGCGTGATAAAGACTTACTGCACCTTCTGTTAAAAAACGGTTGGCAAGAAGTCCATGTAAAAGGCAGTCATCATAAACTGCGAAAAGGGAACCGGTCGGAAATCATCCCAGTCCACGGTAAAGATGTTCCTAGGGGTCTTCTAAATTCGATACTAAAAAGGACGGGACTAAAAATAAGTCCCGTTTCCATATCTAAAGATAGGAGGCAGTGCCATGTTGTACGTATATCCCGCCATCATTCATGAAGACGTAGACGGCGTATGGGCGGAGTTCCCCGACTTGCCGGGCTGTCAGACATTCAGCGATTCTGTCAGTGATCTACTCGCCGAGGCAGGCGAAGCCTTAGAATGTGAACTGGTTGAATCCCTTGAACGCGGGGACACACTCCCAAAACCCACACCGATGAATCAGCTTGCTATCACAAAAAGCGACTATCCTTCACTCATTCGTGTTCAGATTGATCTTGCGAAGAACACACGCTCCATTAAGAAAACCTTGACGATCCCTGAATGGCTAAACGAACGCGCCCTTTCCAAGGGAATTAATCTCTCAAAAAGTGTTACAGGAGGCTTTGCTCGAAAAAGTCAACTGATGATTAGAAAAAAGGTGAAAGGTAAAAGCCGCCGAAAAGCAATCAAAGCCATGGATAAACCAAGCAAACAACGCGTCAAACAAGCGATTAGAAATCATCAGGCGCTTGTCCCTGAGGAACGAGACGAATACGCAACAAAAGACGACTGCACATGCATAAAAATCGCCATGGAAGAACTTCAGCGCGGCGAAACCGTCCCACATGGTAGCGTCGACTGGAGCTAAAGAAAGGGGGTGTCCCCATGGCTAAAGTCCGTGTCAGAAAGCGCGGGAATACCTATTCTTATAGTTTCGACATCCAAAAAAGCCCGCGCCGCATGAAAGAAAAAGGCGGCTTTCCTACCAAAGAAGCTGCCTATGAAGCTGGTATGACCGCCTTTGTTGACTGGAAACACGGCAACATCGGCATCACCTCCGAGCGTGTCACGCTAAACGACTTCTTTCGCTCGTGGTTTGCTAATGTCGTCAAGAAGTCCCTGCGTCCCAGCACCATGAAAACCTACCACCAATACTACCAAAACCATATGCGCCGCACCTGGGCGCAATGTACCTGCAGGACATCCGCCCGCGCCATATCGACGCCCTCTATCGCGCTCTAGCTGAAACCGACCTAAAAAAAAGTACCGTCACCCTCACCGCTCGCATTCTCTCCACGCTCCTACACTACGCCGTCTATCCCTCCGAGATCATTTCCGATAACCCTTGCCGCTATGTCAAACTGCCCAAGATGGACGCCACCCCAAAAGATAAAGCGCCGCGTCCTAACCTCAGCAGAAATTCAAACCCTGCTCACCGACTACCCCGTATCGCACCGATTCCATATACCGCTTATTCTCGGCATCTATGCCGGACTGCGCATCGGTGAAGCCTTGGGGCTGACATGGCAAGACGTTGACCTAGTGCGCGGTGCTATCTTCATCCGCCGTCAGCTGCATCAAGGAAACAAGGCCTGCTACTTCAGTGCGCCCAAGACAGCCACCAGTATTCGGGAAATCCTGCGCGCAAAAGCCATCACCGCCCTGCACGCATGGCGAAAAGTACCAGAACGAAGAACGGATAAAAGACGGCAGAAAGTATCATGCCGTCTACGAGGTCGAGGGCGCTGTCAGGCTCCTGCCCATCACCGATCCACCCCCTGCAGGCGGTATCCGCCGGGAACTTGTAGCAACCGGCAAGTATGGCGCCCCCGTCAGCCGATCCGCCTACATGCGTGCCCTGCAAAAGCATAATACCAATCACCACAGCCTGCGCCATACCCACGCTACCCGCCTAATAGAAGCCGGTGCAAAACCCGTTGACGTAGCCGCCCGTCTAGGGCATGCCAGCGCTACCATCACCCAAGATCTATATACCCATGATACTGAAGCTATGAAAAGAGAGACCGCAAACCTTGTGGATAAAATCCTGTAGACAAAGCATTTTGTAGGCAAAACGTAGGCAAATGATAAAAGCTAGGTGCAAGAAGCCTTGCTAAATCTAGCTTTGCTGTTCACTTGACACTGTACTCACCATTTTTTTGCGCTGCACTGTCTTTCTTCACAAGTTCCGGATGCTCTTCAAACCTATGCGCCGTGTGCTCGACAGCACTTTCTGCCGCCAGGCGCAGCCGAGTTTCCACAAGATATTCTTCACTCATCTTGCGTTCATTTGCCATATAAGCAAAGAGAGCACTGCCGATGGCAAGTGTGAAAAGGGCAACAGCTATCGCCCAAAGCGAAATCATTCCGGCTTCCGACCGCTTCATATCCAGAAGAGACAAACATCGTTCACCTTGCGCTGGCAATTGTTTTAGCGTTTGCAGGTTTTGCGGCACCCATTGCATCACGAGAGAACTCTCCTTCTTTCGGCACATAGATCACCCTTGTCAGTGTATACGTCACTTTCGAAGCTGGATTTCTTGCCTTGATCGTTACGACATGCTTCTTCTCCGCGGGATAATCTTCGACATCAAAAGCGACGATCTGCACCCGGGCAAATGAACTATTCCCTGTAATCGGCTGATGCGGATCTCCATAGCATATCTTTGTCAAGGAACCAACTTCATGCGTGAAATAGAGAACATCTCCCCTTTTATCTTTTTCCTTAGACACCGATGGTGTTTCCAAACGAATGGGACGCTTCCATATCTTGATGCCGACACCACGGCTCATATATACCTTCTGCACCTTATAAGCTTCAGCTGCATCGCCTGTGATGCGCATCATGACGTCCTGCACCTCTTGGCGAAGTTCTGCCTCTGCATAGATCCGATAGCCTTCACGGACAGTAAAGACCGAAACAAAGGCGATCGTTCCCATCAGAAAGATAATGGCGGGAAGCGAAATCGCAAGGTCAAGCAAAAGGATGCCCTGCTCGCCTTCACGTCCCTTTTTCATGCGTGACCAACTCCCGCCGCAGTTCGATTTCATGATTGTTTCCCCGCGCATCCCACGAGACTTTAATGACAGCCTCCCTGCGCTCATCGACAGACTCCCATCGGCTTGTTACATGAAAGGTCGTACGGTTTTGTGTCATATCCCTAGTACCTACTACAGACAGTCCCTCGTTTTCAAGACGTGCGATCTCATCTTGTGCCAAAAAGATTGCTTCCATTTGCTCCGATGCCTGCAGTTCGGCATCAGCCGCACGGTAAAGCATGAGTACGCCGACCGCACTGAGAACAATCCATACGCAAAGAAAGAGTGCCTCTATGGTGAAAAAAACCTCTCTGTCCCGCTGCCAAATCCCTTATGGCAATTTTTCTTCCAAAAACGCCATGGCTTATTCCATATCGACAAGCGTGCCGTCATGAAGAAGATAGAGATATTTTTTTCTTCAACATGCTCTCCTAGGATTGCTTCGATAGCTTCGCTGTGAGACATCAATTTGCACCTTATACCGCGCGGCAGCACGAGAAGCACATGTATCACGATCCGTTTTATAGTCGAGTAAGACGAGATGCCCATCTTCGTCTTTAAAGAGAACATCAATGATTCCTTGGACAAAAACTTTCTCGTCTCCTTCAACAAGCGGGAAAAAGCGCTTGGCCGGCATCATGCGGCTGAAGGGAAGTTCGCGGTAAAAGCTTCCTAGAGGACTGCATGCGCCTTCCGATTTTCGAAGAAACAAACTTTCATCAAATCGTCAAGCAGGCACTCTCTCCGCACATCTGTCAGAAGACTTCCTTCCACTAAATGTGCCGCCGCCATGCTGGAAAGCTGCATCTTAAGACCGTCTCGCGACAAGTCGCCCGCAAGGTCTAAATACTGCAAAATGGTGTGGGCGAGTGTGCCGAATTCCATAGACGAAAGCTCCGTCTTTTCTTGCAGAAAATGCGGGCGTTCAAATGCCGTGCTTTTTTCCACCAAAGAGCGCTCAGGCATAGGGACATCTTCATGCGCAATAGCGTTCATACGTTTCTTAATCTCCGTGACGCTGAGTTTTGTCGGAACATTGAAAAGACCGTGCATATCATAGGAAAAGCCAAGACAAGCCTCGACTTTTTCTTTCCACGCCGTTGCGGCAAGCGGCTCATGACAGCGAATCGCAGAAAAGAGCGCACTTTCCTCCTTCTCTTCCAGCTGCCCCGAAGAAATTGCAGACGCAGAGAGTACGGAAATCGAAAAGGAAGAATCTTCGGCAAGATAGGTACAGTCATGAAAGGACGAGACATCCGCAAGCTCGCGCAGTACCTTGCCATCCTTATGGCGAAGAATCGCAGGCAATACCCAATCGAAATAGCTGTTTGCCGAGCGAATAGCACGGTCTGAAAAGCTCGGCTTCTCAGCATCCGCCGCCTTTTTAAGGCGTGAGATAAGACTTTGATATTGCCTTTGCCCAACCATTCCCGTGAGAATCAGTTTTTCGCGGGCACGCGTCATGGCGACATAGAGAACGCGCATCTCCTCTGCCTTAGCATCAGCTTGAATCGCATGGCTGACCGCCTGCCAAGAGAGCGTCCGATAGATCTGTCTGCCTGCTGTGCTGCGCTCGACAAGCTTCGGCGCGATACCTAATGCTTTATGCATCAGAAAATTGCCCTTGGCATCGGAAAGGTTAAACTTCTTTCCCATATCGGAAAGAATAACGACGGGAAACTCAAGCCCCTTGCTCTTATGAATTGTCATGATGCGGACGACATTCTCACTCGCACCAAGCGTACGCGCTGTCGAAAGATCTGTCTCACGCTTCTGCAGGTTTTCGATATAGCGCAGAAAACGAAAGAGTCCACGATAATTTGTTGCCTCATAGTCTTCTGCACGTTCAGCGAGCATGCGAAGATTTGCCTGTCGCAAGACACCGCCGCGAAGACCGCCGACGTATTCATAATAGCCGGTATCGCGATAAAGCTGCCAGATGATTTCCGGTACACTGTGCGATGCGGCGTAGCTGCGCCACTTGGAAAGCCGTGCAAGAAAGCGCGCCGTGCGATGCATCAGTTCCTGCACACATTCATCCTCCCCTCATAGTGCACGACCAGTGCATCGTAAAGCGTATCTTCCGGCGAGAGAATGCGCAGACGCGCTAAATCCTCTGCCGTAAAGCCGCCGATGGGTGAAAGCATGATGGCAGCAAGCGGAATATCCTGCCTTGCGTTATCGAGCAGGCTTAGGAGCGACAGAATCACGCGGATCTCACTCGTCTCGAAGTAGCCGCCGCTAATCTCCGCATATGCGGGAATGCCATTCTGTCTGCAAAAACTTCAAGCAGGATATTTGCCTTTCCCGCAACCGCGCGGAGAAGAACAGCGATGTCGCGATAGGCGAGGGGACGATACGCGCCCCTGTCCTTATCAAAGACAACATGCTCCGAAGCGATAAGCGCTAATATGCGGTTTGCGATATATTGTGCTTCGATTTCAAAACCTGTAAGCTCGTCGGTATCAGCATCGTCTTTCGCCACTTCATGAAAAGCCGCATCGGAAGAAACGTCTTCTCCTCTGCAGATGACTGCTACCTCCGCAGCACCGGTTAGTGTGCGTGCGTGCTTCTCATACGGCAGCCCCGGATAAAGACGGCTCTTTTTCATCGTAGTCAATCTGCATGGCAGAGCGAACCATGACCTGATCGAAGATGAAATTGATCGGCGAGAGCACTTCGCTGCGGCTGCGGAAGTTCTGCTTCATCGTAATCAGCTGATCCTTACCAGCATCAGACAGATCTGGTTTTTCTGGAAAGGAATCGTATTTCTTTTGAAAAAAGCGAGGGATCTGCCATACAGAAGCGATAGATGCTCTGTTTGACATCGCCGACAATAAAGAGATTGTCTTCGCGTGCGATTAACGAAAGAATCGCTTCCTGCACACCATTCGTATCCTGATATTCGTCAACCATGATGAATCTGAACTTTTCCATCAGTTCTTTGGCGACGTCTGAGCGCACCTCATCCACCGAAACACCGTGCATCAGACCATCAGGGTTCTCACAAAGAAGGTCAATCGCAAGATGCGCAATGGCATCGAAGTAAAAGGCATTCCTATCCCTCTCAGCAGCCAGCAGTGCAGTCATATAGCGCTTGACAAGATGCACATAGGCGCGCACCGTCTTTCCCGTCTGCATCAGTCGCGTTCGTACATCTTCTTCTCGTTCACAAAAAGCGGTGTCGTCTGCGAATTTCTTATACTCTTTTTTTAATTCCGTTCGCCGATCTTTAAATGCCGTCTGCTGCTCTGGAAACTCTTTTTTCAGTGGGCGAAATTCCTTTTTACCGAGCATATACGTATCAAAGCGCAAAATGGCTTCGCCAATTTCATCCCAAGTGCCAGGCGTCTTTTCCTGCAGACCTTTTTTTATCAACTGAATCATATAATCAAGCTGCCTGACACAGTCATCAATCAGTGCAGCATAAGGCGTCCAATGTGCAAGAAAAGCTTCTTGCGCATTCGCTGTGCGGATATTCGATAATGCAGCGTAACCCTCTCGCATGGACGTCAGAGAGAAGAGCGCTTCTTCAGCAATCGACGCCGCCCAAGGCGTTTCCCACGGCGACGCGTATTCTCTTTCATATCGCTTACATTCTTCATCGAGCCATGCCTCAGGAAACGGCTGGCTTTGCGCAAAGCGATAGAGATCCATCACCGCATTATGAATCGCTAAGTCCCCTCGATCGTCGCCATAATCGTCGACAAAGTAAATAAATTCTTCCCAATCGGAGATATCCTCCTCGTTCTCCGGTCGCTCATATAGGGATTCCATCAGTTCTTCCAAGGTATCACGCCTTAGAAGGTCAAATTCCTGCTGATCTGCAATGCGAAATTGAGGGTCGATATCGACAGCCGTGATATTCTGTCGGATGATGCGGCTGCAGAAACTGTCGAACGTCGAAATGAAAGCACCGGGTAGCAGGATCATCTGCCGTTCCAAAAATTCCTGTATCTCGCGCGATGCACAGCTTTCGAGCTCCTTGGAAAGTGCCTGTTCGATTCGCTCCTGCATTTCCGCTGCAGCCGCTCTTGTGAAAGTGAGGATGAGAATCTCTTCAATGCTGCATTCCCTATTTCGCAGCTGTTCTATGATGCGGTCGACCAAGACGCGCGTCTTTCCAGAACCTGCAGCCGCGGCAACCAAGATATTCTTTCCGCGCGTCCTGATTGCCTTTTCTTGATCTTCCGTATAGGTCATTTGCGCGCTCCTTCCCCATTCTTTTCTGCCAGATACGCTTCAATTTTCTCCTTTGCCTCGCTGTCATTCAGATGGTCAATGTCGTTGTATGCATAGCCCGGCATTGTGGCATCGAACAAACAGACAGCATGAAAAGCACAGTACATGCAGCCGGTATCTTGTCCATCTCGGAAAGGATATGCCTTGATGTTGCCCGAAAGAATCTCATTTCCTGTATCCTGCAGAATAAAATCCACATAATCGAGGAGATTGGCAAACTCCTCCTGTGTCTTCATGTACTTCGCACTGGCCGAGGTAAATTCTTCATTTTTCTTGAGCGAAGGACCAATGTAGTTGAAACTGCTGTCAATGGAACGGATGACTTCAGGATCCATCAAAACCCAGCCGGGCATCTGAAGCTTCTTTAGGATTTCCTTTTTTAATGCATCCTCTGTCATGCGGCTCGCCGTCGTGATTGTCGGATTTAACAGCAATGCGTAAAGAATCCCCGCCGGCAGCCGCTCCTTTCCCGACTGTTTCAACAGTTCACGCCCGACCAAGAGATAGACAAGCAATTGGAGTCTAAGCCCATAGTAGACCTCAAACAGATTGATGGCGATGGTATGCATCTTATAGTCAATGACGAGGTAATACGGTGTCGTACTGTGCACGTCAATGCGGTCGATACGTCCTTTGAACGAAAGCTTAAAACCACCTTTTAGCGGCAGCGGCGTCAACTTTACCTTGTCACCATAAGAGCCAAACCCTTCCTCAAGATATGTGGGCTGAAAAGATGAAAGCGCTGCCCAAGCGGTAAGATGCTCGATAGAATCAAGCACTGTTTCTTTCATTCGCTCGATCAAATGTCTGTAATTTGCGCGGCTGAGAAGCACTTCGCTCTCAAGGCGCGGTGCGATCGCATCGACGATCTGTATACTCTCTGCTTTCCGCACCTCTTTCGGCACATCTTCCCAATGACTGCCATAATCGCGCTTCACAAACTCGCCATACTCCCTCATGACTTCATGAAGAATCAATCCAAAATCATAGCGCTTGAATGCATAGCTGCGGCGCTCCTCGATTTTTAGCCCATACTTTACAAAATGCGCAAATGGACATTTACGGAAAAGCTCAAATTGCGAGACACTGCCGCGCAGATATTTTTTCGGTGCGAAAAGATTCTGTGCTAGCTGCGGCAGAATGTCGTTATTTCCTGCCTCTGCAAAGAGACCGGAAAGTGCAAGATCAATTGGAAGCTTTCCCGACCTTTCCTTCAGCATCCAGTTGTAAACATCCTGCCACAGCGGTGCGAGTGTTTTCTTAGCGCGTGCGTCTTGAAGTGCAGAGACAAGCCCAGAAATAGCAGGACGCGGTGCATAAAGCAGCAGGTCGTCCTTACGCTCGACCATAGCAAGCGGAATCGAACGAAAATTTAAATTCGTAAAGAGTTCCCTCATCTTTCGGACAATCGGCGACGGCGCGATGCCCGTGCCATCTGTCTTTGCCAGTGCATAAGACACCCATAGGTATTCACTGGACTCCGTAAAGGCGCGATACATCAGGAACTTTTCGCTAAAACTCTGATCCATACTTCCGCGTGAAAAAGACGACTTCGTACCGTCTGCAAGCCGCAGTGTTCGAAAAGCATCCAAGATATGCATGCGTTCTGCATCGGAGAACATTCCGACCTGCCCTGCCTGCTGCGGCATAGTATCGGCATCTGCACCGACGATATAGATGCCGCGCGTCCCCGATAAGCTATTTTTATCAAAGGAAGCAATCGTCACATAATCCAGCCCCGGCGGAATCAGCGAGATGGAAAGCGCATCGAGACCGTCGTCTAGGATATGGATAAAATCCTTCAGCGGCATTGCCTCATCGCCCGTAATCTCTACCATCTGGTCAAAGAGATTCATGATGTCTGACCAAATCTTCTCATGCTCCGCTGCATCGGCAAGGCGACCTTCCGTTTCCGCAAGCGCACGCCACTCGCTGAGGCGCTCCGGCACCTTGAGCACTGTCAAGAAATCATAAAGAGCTGTGACGATTTCGCGCACGTTCTTTGCCTGACTGAGCGCATCTGAAAGACCTGAAAAAAACATTTCCGACCGTCCGTCGGAACCCATCAATTTCCTTGACTTTTTCCAACGTTTCACTTGAAATTGTTTCATCACTATCGAGCGAAAAACGACGGAAAAAGTTCCAGTTCTCTGCGGCGAACCAGCGCTTTTTACCGCGGATGCCAAATTCCAAGACATAGTTTTCCAACTTGTCAATCTCGTCACGGACAAGTGGAAAGAATCCTGTGCGAAGTGCACGAAAAAAATCGCCTCATATGGCCAATTCTTCTGCACGACCTCTAGAGAGGCACGCAAAAGCTCCGCCAGTGAATGATGGGTAGACGGCCGCTTGCCATCCACGAAAAACGGAATATCCGCATCTGCAAAGACAAGGCGAATGAGCGGCTCATAACTCTTAGCATCGCGCAGCAGTACGCCGATTTCACGGTAACGCCAGCCCGCTTCACGCACGTGCTTTAAAATATCCGACGCAACAGCTTCAATCTCCAGTCGCTTGTTTGACGCCTCGGTAAGTGCAATTCCCGCACCATCTGCGGGAGATACCTTTCCGCGACGGAAAAGGTTCTGTTCCAAATGACGAAGGGCGAAGGGCTTTTGACAACGTGCCTCAGCGTTTAACCATAAGACATCGCTTTTTTGTATGCCGCCCCGCTCGCACGCCATCTTCTTTATCAAAAGATACGTCTCATACGCACGATGGAAAATACCGGTTTCTGAGACATTTTCCATACTGTCGAGACGGACGACACTCCCCTTCATCCGCCCATCCAGAGGAAGTGTTACATGAATGGCTTTTACGGCAAGAAGAAGGGAGGAAAGAACTTCCAACTGCTGTGGATTCAAGAAATAGAACCCATCGATCCAGATTTCCGCATCTTTAAAAAAAGGACATGTTGGAATCGCCTGAGCGAGCTGCTCCATCATATCTTCTTCATCATTTGCCTTGCCATGCATCTCAGCAGCAAATTCTTCCGACAAGAAAGCCATTTCGCGGAGCTTTTCCGCAAGCATCTCCTGCTTTCTAAGCGTATCCGCCGCCATCGCCAAGATACCCCTCGTCAAGCGGCAGGACTTCATCTCACGAATTCCCTCTGAAAGACTCTCTGTAAAGCCTCGCTGGCGAATCGCTCGCCCGAACGCCGTGAGATCTCCTTTTTTTTGGTGGCGGGTTAAAATCTTCCGAAGCAGCAAGCGGCGCCCGATCTCACTGATGCGCGGCACAGAAAGCGTTCCGATTTCATTGAGTACATAGTGAGCCAAACGACGGAAACCAAACACATAGCCGCGTAAAAAGCCCTGTCCTCTTTCAATCGGAAGCACCAAATCGCGTTCCATGCGATACGTCATATGTTCCGGTACAAGGAGAATAAGCGGCGCACCGAGCGGATCTTCCCTCATGCGCGCACGCATGGCAGAAAAGGCAGGCATTGCTTTTTCCTGCGCCTGCCCTGCCAACAATGAAATCAAGTTTCGCAGCCATATCTGTCTCCCATCCCGCAAGCCATCACATGCCTCATCTATGAAAGAATACAAAAAAGCTCCTTCGAAAGGCATCTGCCTGATGAAGGAGCTAACATTCTAAATGGTGGAGACGAGGGGGATCGAACCCCTGACCTCTTGCATGCCATGCAAGCGCTCTCCCAGCTGAGCTACGCCCCCATTGCCTACCAATATCTCAATGACAAAAAGATTATACATGATTTTCCATGAGAGTGCAAGTCTTTTTTCATCACATCATCATAGACCATTCCATTTCTAGAGGCAGAAGGACTTCATGGCGAATCTTGATAAACACATGCGGTATTATTTAGAGCTTTCCCTAGACAGTTCGATCAAATACCTGCCGACCGCGTCTTCCCAACGAGGCAAGTGATGAAAACCACCGCGATCTAGCGAGGACTTGTCAAGACGTGAATTATGCGGACGCTTTGCCTTTGTCGGATATGCCGCCGAATGAATTGGCTCGACAACCGTATCTTTCTCCGCTTGGCGGAAGACTTCCGCTGCAAATTCTGCCCAGGAGCAAAAGCCTTCGTTTGTTGCATGATAAGTGCCATAGCGATTCGTCTCTGCCATATCAGCCAGCAAGACAGCAAGGTCGCGCGTATAGGTTGGTGAACCAATCTGGTCATCAACGATCGAAAGCTTGTCATGTGTATTCGACAGCTTCATCATGGTACGGATGAAATTATTCCCGCTGATGCCGAACACCCACGAAATGCGCACGATAAAATACGCTTTCATAAGGAGGCGCACGGCTTCTTCGCCCGCAAGTTTTGACTTACCATAGACGTTTAACGGGCCGGTTACAGCGTCTACTTCAAACGGTGCCGTCCCCATCCCGGAAAAGACATAATCTGTACTGATATAGATGAGCTTTGAGCCGATTTCGCGCGCAGCACGAGCGATGTTTTCCGTCCCCTTCGCATTGACTGCCAAGCACTTTTCCGGCTCATCTTCCGCGCGATCGACTGCTGTATACGCCGCTGCATGAAGGATAACATCCGGCGCGTAATCCAAAATCGCTTGCCTTGTCGCCGCTTCGTCCACGATAGAAAAATCCTTCGTTGAAACACCGAGGACATCATACCCACGGCCTTTCATCTCTATGATACAATCATGACCAAGCTGACCCGTTGCACCTGTAATAAAAACTTTCATTCTTAATTATATCTCCCGTTTTTATCATTTTATCATTGATTCTTTAAAAATATGCAAAAACAAATTGACATTGAAGACGATAGATCCTGCTTTCAAAGCATTAGATTTTTTCGTATGCTATGGGAATGCGAAGGACAATCGTCGTTCCTTTGCCCAGCTCACTTTCTATACAAAGTTCTACATTATGCTTCTGCGCTATCCACTTTGCAATCGGAAGACCGAGCCCCGTTCCTCCTTTTTCTTTCGTGCGCGAGCTTTCTACGCGGTAAAAACGCTGAAATATCTTTTTCCTTATCCTCTTCTGCAATGCCAATGCCATCATCGGCAAACCGCAGTTCAAAAAAGCTCACCAATGCGTTCGGACGAAACTTCGATATGACCGCCATCCGGCGTATACTTGATGGCATTGTCGAGAAAGATGCGCATCATCTGGCGCAGCAGCACCGGGTCACCGCGGACGACACCCGGTGCATTTTTTATTAGCCTGACCGTATGATTTTTTGCAACGACAGCCATACGGCGCATGACATCTTCAAGCAGTTCGTCGAGCCTAACTTCCTCGCAATGACAGACCTGACGGTTTTGGTCTGTCCGCGCAAGAAACAGCAAACGCTCGATAAGCTGCTGCATATTTTCCGCTTCTGTCCGAATCGACATAATGCCTTCTTCAAGAACACTTTCATCCTTTCGTCCCCAACGCGAAAGAAGATCCGAATAGCCGAGAATGACCGTGACCGGTGTGCGCAGTTCATGCGAGGCATCGGAAACAAACTGCCGCTGCTGTAGAAACCCCGCCTCTAGACGAGAAAGCATGTGGTTGAACGTCCGTGCCAGCTCTGCAACATCGTCGTGAACCGGCGGGATGGATAGACGCGCACTTAGATTTTCAACCTCGATTTTCTTCGCCGTCTTGATAAACTCACGAATAGGACGAAGAACGTGCTTGCTCATGAAATATCCTGTCGCAAGTGCGATGAGGAAGAATATGCCCATCAAACAAAGAAGTGCCCAACGCAGCTGCTCGAGAAAGTCTCCCTCTCCTGTAATCATGCTGAAAAGGTGAACGTCATAATTCTTGCCGTTCGCCGAAAGATGCATGACATCATGATAAAGTGAAATTCTGCCAAAGTCGACGACACGCATCTTTTGATTCGCCCAAAAGGGAGGACGTCTATTTTCATGCTTTTCAATCGTTGCAAGGCTAGGGAAAGCGATGGTCGTTCTCAAAAATATTGTTTCCCTCATCATCAAGAACACGAATGATAACCCCTGGAATCACAGGGGAATCTTCATTTTCCAATTCGGAAAAATCTTGGGAGGATTCGAACCAGTTCGCAAGATGTTCTTTACTCACCTCGATAATCGTCTCTGCCTGATGATAAAAGGAAACATAAACACCAAGGGCAAGGAGTGAACTCGAAAGCATCAATACGATAAAGAGAATCGCTGCATACGCTGCCGTGATCTTCATCGCGATGCTTTGATGGCGCACGACATGAAGAGCGGCATGAACTTTCCGTCGGAGCATCCGCAAGCTGAGATCACTCCTTTATGACATAACCGACACCGCGCACCGTATAGATATATTTTGTAGAAAAACGCTCATCGATCTTCGCGCGCAAGTAACGGATATAGACATCGACGACATTCGTATCTCCGTTATAGTCATAGCCCCAAACCTGCTGGAGAATCTGGTCGCGCGTCAAGACGCGGCGCTTATTTCGCAGAAGGTACTCGAGAAGTGCAAACTCCTTGCGCGTCAGCTGAATACTCTCTTGTCCAACAATGACTTCATAACGTGCAGGATACATGATGAGGTCTTTTGCCTGAAGCTTTTCATCCACAGGGATTTGATCAACCGTCGTATGCTTGCGCATAGCGTTCCGAATCCGCGCGAGAAGCTCTTCCATTGCAAAGGGTTTTGTCATATAGTCATCGGCACCGACATCAAGCCCTTTTACCTTATCGTCAATCTCATCCTTTGCCGTCAGCATAATGATGGGAATATCGGAGAGTTCACGTACACGTCTGCATATTTCAAAACCATCCATATCCGGAAGCATGATATCCAAAAGGACGATATCGTAATTCTCCTGCATCAAGCGTTCAAGCGCACGGCTACCGTTCATCTCAATATCGGTTTCAAAACCTTCATGCTCGAGTTCTATCTGCAAAAACCTAGCAATGCGTCGTTCATCTTCCACAATAAATACACGCAGCGGATTACTCATGCCAACCTCCCAATAACAGCAAAAGCTTTTGACGTACTCCTCATAACTAAAGATAGGGATTTCTGGGATATTCACGAACCTTGCCGTAGAAATTATAGTCTTACAAGTTCTCTCCACAATGGACAACGCCCTGCCCATTCCTGATCAAATTAGACAAAAAAAGATTCGTTCACCTTCTCGTTTGATATTCATGACAGCATTTCTGTACTGCCTAATAGATAGTACAGGAATTACTTTAGCAAAGTCTCTTTATATTTTGCTCGAAACATATCGATAAAGTGCTCGCTCGCCGTCGAGAGTGTTCCATTCTTCAACCAAGCGATGACGGTATGTGTCGCCATCTCAGGAAGCGTGAGTTTTTTGAAGATGAGATTACCGTCTGTTAAAAGTGTCTGCGATGAGACGGGCAGCAATGCATAGCCCAACCCCATTTTAGCAAGGAGCAAATCCTGTATGATACTGTCACTCACACAGATGATTTTAGGCGAAAATCCAAGCTTTCGGCAGTTCTGCGTAAACATCGACTGCCAACGAAGTGGAACGATCATCGGCGCATCGATGAGTTCAGATAAGCAAATCGTATCCTTCTTTTTTCCTAGCTCATGCTCACGGTTCATGATGACAACCAACGGTTCATTCGGCAATTCAACCGATGTGTAGAGATTGGTATCAACTTGTGTACGCGTGATTCCAATCTCAATCACACGATTATCCAGGAGCTCTAAGATGCGCGCGCCTTCTGCTTCCCATATCTGATATGCTACCTTCGGATAGCGATCATGAAATTCCATGATGAGCCCTGGCAGCAACATTGCGCCGGAAGTCGTAATCGTCCCAAGACGAATGGTTCCTGCAACCCCTGTTCCGATATCTGTAATCTCGCGTACTGTGCCATCTACCATGCCGAGAATGTGCTCAATACGAGAATAGAATACGCGCCCCGCTTCAGTCAGGCGGATTCTGCGGCTGCCGCGTTCAAAGAGTTGAACGCTCAAGGATTCTTCCAGGCGCTTCATCTGTCGGGAAAGCGCTGGCTGTGCGATATCAAGTCTCTGTGCTGCATGACTGATATTGCCTTCTTCCACAATGGCATAAAAGGCGCGCATATCCTTGATTTTCCATTTTCTCACCCTGTTCTGCCCGCGCATCCAAGCAAAGGCAATATGTTCAGACCTCTCATAGATTATCATATCTTCTTAATTATACTTTCTTTTCTCTTTTCGTCAACTCTTTCTCCTGTTTTCTCTAAAATACATTTGCAAGAGTAAATTTTTTTATTTTATAATAAAAAAAGGTCTTGAAAAGATAAAAAAATGCTTTCTGGGGGAATAACTTGAAAAACCTTTCATTGGGTAAAAAAATAACACTGGTGATCGGCGTCCTTTGGTTAGGGACTCGTCATCGGTACTGTATCCATCAAGGTTATGAATGCAGATCATGTCATCATGGGCGTCAAAGCGCAAGGCACAAATCTTTCCGGCATGACGCAGGCAAGCGCCGAAAAATTCTTTCATGATATGGAAAGTGAACGTCTTGCACAACCTGCAGCCATTTTGACTTATAAGGATCAGTCGTGGACAATTAAGCCTGAAGATATTCATCTCACAGGCAATCCGCAAGAGGTAGCCGATGCTACCTATGCAATTGGCCGTGACGGTACGCCGATGCAAAACCTATTGACACAAGTGCGCTGTGCACTCTTTGGCAAAGACATCAAACTTGAAGGCAGCTATGACGAAAAACTTTTAGACGAAAAACTTGCAGAAGTCAAGAAACACGTCGACAAAGCACCAGTAAATGCCTCCGTCACTCTCGCAAACAATGGAGCCATTCAAAAAGAAGCAGCAGGTAACGGGGCTGAATCTGGATCTTACTTCTTTGAAAGAAGTTCTCAACGATAAGTTTACCACACTCGAAATCACGGCAAAGACTGAACTTGCACCAGATGCTTCAGAGCCGCAAATCAAAGATTCCGACATCGCCGCCATTGACACGGTATTGGGGAGCTACACCACGTCCTTCTCTCCCGGTGCACGCGGAGACAACATCGGTATTGCCGCTCAAAAAGCTCGCAGGAAGAATCATTCAGCCCCAGCAGACGCTTTCTTTCAACGATACGGTCGGTCGCCGCACACATGCCGCTGGTTATAAAAATGCAGGCGTCATCATTGGCGGTGAGCCTGCCATTGATGTTGGAGGCGGTGTCTGCCAGGTTTCTACAACGCTCTATAACGCCGTCATGCTCGCAGGTCTCACACCGACCGTTCGAAGCAATCATTCACTTCCTTCACACTATGTTCCTGCCGGCCGCGATGCAACAGTTGCTGATGGTCTCCTTGATTTTGCTTTCCAAAATCCATTGCCGCACCCTGTCTACCTCGTTGTTACCAATACGGGTTCGAAGCTGACAATCTCCGTACTCGGTACTCGCTCCGATCTCGAAGGAAAGACCATCGCCCTCGTCACCGAAGGATCCTATTCTCGTCCTTCTCTCTATCGCATCTGGTCGCAGGATGGAAAAGTTGTCAATCGCGAATTCATGCATACGGACAGTTACACCTGATCCCATACAATAATTTTGCATCGATGAAATCACAAAAGGCTACAGTCAAAATTCAAACAAATGGATTTTGACTGTAGCCTTTTTTCAACTTCTTCTTTAAATTCTTACATTCTTCAAATTCTTACATTCTTCGGCGCAAAGAGATCGCGGTCAAAATCAAATGCAGACCGTACCACAATCCCAAAATTATCCACCCAATCCATATCATAAATATGATGCGGCGATGCACCTACAAGATACACATCCGTATATCGCATAAGTTCCATACTAGTAATATCGTCGTCATTATACAAAAAAACTTCAGGGCGTAATGCGTTATTTCGAGAGGAAGATAACTTTTCCTTTATCTGTCGCAGGATCTCTTCTGATCCAGAAAGAGCTCGTGAACGTACTCCCGCCTATAGAGGCGGGAGCTTCCTGCTTCAGCGAGAACAGCACCACTGACTCCGAAGAGTTGCGACGACTTACATTCTCTCCACAGGCGTAGATTCCCGTGCGACCCACGGTACTCTATGAGTTATGTCAGGCAGATATTCGCCTAGCTTCTTCTCGAATATTTATCGCAGCATTCTTGTCACGATTATGGTGACTGCCACACTTAGGGCAATCCCATTCCCTCACAGACAAGTCTTTTGTTTCGTTATTCTGATAACCACAAACATGGCATAACTGGCTAGCTTGGATACCATTTATCTATCCTGACAAGTTGTTTGCCTTCCCAAGCAAGTTTATATTCTAGTATGTTCGTGAACAAATTCCAGCCGTTGTCGGCTATGGATTTGCCAAAGCTGAATTTGCCACCCTTCTTACGTTTTGCCATAGCTTTGACACGAATATCCTCAATACCAATGGCATCGTAGCGGTCTGCAAGGTAACGGGCTTTCTTATGCAGAAAGTCACGACGTTGATTCGCAATTTTCTCATGGAGCTTGGCTACACATAATCTTTGCTTATCTCGGTTATGGCTTCCTTTTGTCTCTTAGAGAGTTTTTCTTTGTGCCTTGACCAACCTTTTTCTCGGCTCTTCGCAAGAAATTCGGATAATCAGCATCATCCTCATCAGGAAGCAACATACAGACCGTGCATAGCAAAATCCAGCCCAAGGAATTTCTTAGGTATTATGGGGAGTATTTGGTTTTCGTACTCCACCAAAATACTGATGTAATATTTCCCTGATGGTGTCTTGCTTATGGTTACAGTCTTTATAATGCTGTTCTCCATCAATGGACGATGAAGACATAGCTTTACCCAGCCGATTTTAGGCAGCTTTACTTTGTTCTCCTCGATTCTTACAGAGCCATGCTGGTTGTTCGTGGAATACGAAGCATGACCTGTTTTCTTCGACTTGAAGCGTGGCTTGCCAAAATGCTTCTTATTGCTCCAGAAGTTGCTGTATGCCTTGTTCAGGTTCATCTGGGCATTCGTAAGAGCAAGGCTGTCAACTTCTCTCAGCCAAGGAAATTCTTCCTTATACTGTGCAGGTGTATTTTTCAGCTTCTTGCCAGTTTCCTTGTAATAGTCAAGACGGTCACCAAGCATCTTGTTATAGATGAATCTGACACAGCCGAAGGTCTTGGTAAACATAATCTTCTGTTCTGTTGTCGGGTATAGCCTGTATCGGTATGCCTTATTCACTGCCACATCACCCACCTTGATTTTCTATGTATGTACGAATTATCTCTATGGGAGCACCGCCTGTTGTTAGCAGACAATAGCTTCTTGACCAAAACATTTCCTTCCACAGCTTACGCCTAACTTCTGGAAAAATTTTTTTGATTAGTCTCGAACTAGCACTTTTGTAAGCGTTGATGAATTTTGACATCTCCGTGTTAGGATAAGCACGAAACATGATATGCACATGGTCTTGGTCATGATTCCATTCTTCCAATATGATGTTATGGGAAGAGCCTATACGAACGAATATATCTTTTGCGTATTGGCTCATCTCGTCAGAAAACACTTTGCGACGATACTTTACCACTAGAACAAGATGATAATACAGCAAGAATACTGAATGGTTATTATTGTCTAATTCCATGACACAATCAATCCTTTCGTCTCTACGGCTGATTGTATCATGGAACAAGCTACAAAGCAATTGTTTTTCTGAGGGCATCGAACCCACAGAAAAACCCGCAATTCATCTCACCACCTATAGAGGGGAGACTTCTTCCAGGTTAGGTTAAAACGAGTACTGCTTTCTGTGTATTTATTAAAATTAAATAAATATTGATCAACCACCCCTTCCCAAGTTGGTTTTGTATCTTTTTGGATCAATTGTATAACTAAAAATATCCTTACCTTTAGCACGCAGCTTTTTTAATGTGTCTGTAACATCTGTTTGAATTTCGGGAAGTTCTGTATCGTAACGCTCTGCAAATACTTCACCATTATCCATCTCATCAATATGCTCCAGAATTTTTTTCAAAAGTCCAATTCCACCATTTGATGCGTTGGAATTGAGCAATTGTTTTTAGAGAAACGATATTTAACAATACGCGCTGGATTTCCTATCACAATAGCATACGGTGGAACGTCCCTTCTGACAACGGTACCTGCGCCAATAATCGCACCATTTCCAACACAAACACCACTTAGAAACATTGCCCCTCGACCTACCCAAACGTCATTCCCTAATATTATATGATAACGGTTATCTAATATATAAGGATTATCTATAATATCGGGTACAAGTGGTGGAACTGCTCGAAAAGGATATGTACTAGCAGAATATATAGGATGATTTCGACCAATTTCAAAGACGACATCACGTGCCACTGAGCAATATTTTCCAATAAGGACATGACTGCGTTCCTCAATACCAACATCAACCTGTATTTGATCAACATAAGAATGCGGACCTATTGTTAAGATTTTATTTCCTCTTGAGCTATTATATACCTGAAAGATGGTATCTCTTTCATCCATTTTTAAACTAATTTTATAATTCATAGTCAATCTCTCTAGAGATCTGCACGCTGCTCTCTTATCCAGGAGGACATTCGAACGCGCCTGCTAAATGCCTTATCGTGGCTTTATTTCTTTCAACATAGATCTCGATGACATCGAAACGACAAGAAGTACCGATAAGATGATGGTCACACATATAGTATTTTGCGCAGACAATAATCTTTTTCTGTTTCCGGCGATCAACGGCAAGGGACGGGCGGCCGAAAGTAGTCCCTCGCCGCGTCTTTACTTCGACAAAAAAACAATCCTGTCTTTTTCCCTTTGCAACAATATCGATTTCACCTTGCCTTATGCGATAATTCCTATCTAGGATTTCGTAGCCATGGCGCTCTAAGAAAAGCTGCTGCAGCATCCTCCCCGCGTTTTCCAAGCGCCTTTGTGTCCACGATACTGCTCCTTCTACTCTACAGTTTCCTCAAAGACTCTCTCTACATTCCTGTAGATCGTATCGTAATCCTGTCCTGGCTGAGCTTCATACATCTTCTTGCCATCGACAAAGAAAGTGGGGACATAGTAGTAATCTTTAGCAAAAAGGTTTCGCTTTTTCTGTCTCTTCATTCTCGTCGATGACATGAAGTATAAGGCTGGAGAATTTCGCATCTTTTTTCAATTCTTCAACAGCTTCAAACGCAGCTGCGCAATAAGGGCATCCCTGTATCTTGATCATAATGATCTCTTTCATATATACCTATCCCTTTTTTAATTCAATCTATGAATGCTTCTTTTAGAAAAGGTTCTTACTTTTCTTTCTCTTCTTCTGCTTCCTCTTCCGACTCTTCAGGAAAAAGATACGCATAACGTGCCTTAAAATCCTCAGGGGTCATACGGTAAGCATTGGCAAGCCCCGGATCCTCAAGGTCCTCTTTTTCGATACGCATCATAGAACCGCGAGCAATACGATATTGGACGGAATGAATATTGACCTTCCGAACACGTGTCTTCCCCGTCGCAGGATCTTTAATGTCTTCAAAGCGCATAGGAACTGCCTCATTATTTTGAATCGAGATAAGCGCACCGCTGTTCCCCTTCATCAAAAACTTAACTGCCTCATAACCAAGGGAGCGTGCATAGTCGATATCATAGGCAATTGGTGCCGTGCAGCGAAGCTCATAACCGATTTCTTTATCAATGACCGTGAGTTTGATACCAAGTTTCTTCACTTCTGTAAGAACTGCCTGTTTTAGGATTTCACCAAAGTCAATCTCACTATAGCGAATATGACCGTGTTCATCCGTAACCACTTCACCGAACTTCTTAAAATCTTCGGGGCTGATCTTTTCAATAATCCCCTCGGCGATGACAGCCACACCATAGTTTTTCCCCGTGAGATAGCGCTTCACGATAGAGCCTGTGATAATGTCAACGATATGCTGCAGAGGTACCGTACCTTCGGGAAGTTCTTCAGGAATAACGGTCAATGCCGCGCCCGCGCTGCGCCCCATACCAATGGCAAGATGCCCCGCCGTGCGTCCCATGGCGATGGTAAAGTACCAACGATTGTTTGACGTCCGTGCGTCTTCCATCAGATTTTCGATTTCGGTCGTCGCAAAAGCGCGAGCTGTTTCAAAGCCAAAGGTCGGCACGCCTTCAGGAAGCGGAAGATCATTGTCGATGGTCTTCGGCACATGAACGACATTGATCGTGCGTCCCATCTGATAGGCAAAGTTGGAAACTGCCGCTGAGCTATACGCTGTATCATCGCCACCAATTGTCACAAGATGCGTGACACCAAGTTCGGTAAGCGTTTCAACCACCGTGCGAAGGTCAGATTCTTTTTTCGTCGGGTTAAAGCGTGACATCTTAAGGATACAGCCCCCCGTCATATGAATCCGGCTAATGCCTGCAGGATCGAGACGCACATAATTCTTCTCGCCGCGTGCCAGTCGTGAGAAACCGTCATAAATACCGATAACATCCCATCCATGGCGTGTCGCTTCCCGAACGATGCCAGAAATGACGCTATTGATTCCAGGAGCTGGTCCTCCGCCACAAACGATGGCAATAACATTTTTGATGCCGATCATAAGAACGCCTCCCCGCTTTTGCAGATGATAGATAGAAGAATTAGAAATCTTTTGATTTATTATTAGTATTCTTTCTATTTCACAAAAATTCCTTCTTTTTAATAAAAAGCCTTCCCTAATGGAGGAAGGCAGTTCAGTCAGCGAGCTTTTTATGTGACGTGTCTTACGAAAATTATTGTTCTTTTTTTCCCAATTTCCCGCGTGATTCCATACTTTTTTTGAACTTTTGCCGACGACTGCGGTCATTTCTTCCCTTTATGGCCAGCACCTTTTCGATTTGCATACTTAGCGAACGTTTTCTTCTCCGCGTTCTTTTCCCTGCACTGCCTCTGAGATTCTTGTAAAAACTTTTTCTGCTTTTCTTGACGTGCCTTACTTCTGTCCGCATATTTGCGCTTGATACGTACTTTAATGCCAATTTCGATGTGATGTAAGAGATCGTATTGACGATCATTGACAAACGTCACGGCTTTGCCTTTTTCGCCCGCACGCCCTGTACGACCAATGCGATGGATGTAACTTTCCACATCATGCGGAATATCATAGTTAATGACATGTGTGACACCCTCGACATCCAAGCCACGCGCTGCGATGTCCGTTGCACAGAGAATTTGAAGTTTTGCTTCGCGAAAACGACGGAGGACAAAAGTACGCTGTTTCTGTGTCAGATCCCCGTGAAGTGTGTCAACGAGGTAGCCGCGCGCCGCAAGCTGCATGGCAAGGCTTTCGGCACGTGCCTTCGTGTGGCAAAAGACCATCATAAGGTAAGGATTTTCCTCGTTGATGATGGAGGAAAGCTTATCAAGCTTTGTTTCCTCGCATGTTTTTACGATAATCTGTTCAATGGCATCGAGTGTCACAGAGTCTGCTGCAATCTTGATTTCTTCCGGTGCTTTCATATAGCGAAATGCCAGCATCTTCACACGCTCTGGCATTGTTGCAGAAAAAAGCAAGAGCTGTCGATCCGCTGCCGTTTCCTCCAGCAACTTTTCGACATCTTCGATGAAACCTAAACGCATCATCTCATCGGCTTCATCCAGAACGACCTTGTTGACGTGCTTTAAGTCCAATGTACCACGGCGGATATGGTCGAGAAGGCGTCCTGGCGTACCAATGATGAGAGATGGCTGACAGCGAAAGCTTTTTCTTTCTGTCGCTCAATATCCTGCCCGCCATAGAGGACAAGACTAGTGACGCGGGATGCTTTTTGAAAGGTTCTGTGCGACTTTTGCAGTCTGAATGGCGAGTTCACGCGTTGGCGTGATGATCAAGGCTTGTGCCACCGGTACCTCTGGCTTGATCTTTTTCCAAGAGGGGAAGAAGAAATGCAAGGGTCTTTCCGGTACCAGTCTGCGCCTCTGCGATGATATCCTTTCCCTTTCGAAGCATAGGGAATCGATTTTTTTCCTGAATAGGGGTTGCCTCTTTAATGCCCTGCCGCCAAAGTGCATCGACGATCACGGCTTTGTATGCCGAGCGACTTAAAATCTGCCATAATTCCTTCCTTTCCTAAAAATACAGTGATTTCTAAATGTACGATTTTCTACAATATTTTAGGAAAAAACCGTACCGCCGCGTAAAAACACGGTAGGTACGGCGAGCATAAAGCTAACAAAATGCTTACGCGGACACATCGTCATCTTTTTTTCTTATTTTCGATAGTGAGCACTGGCTCTTTCTTTGTCATAACAACTTCTTTTGTCACACGGCATGCCGTGACGCCCTCAATAGACGGCACCTCATACGCGACGTTCCGCATGATACCTTCGATGATAGCGCGCAAACCGCGGGCGCCGGTCTTTCGCTTCAGGGCTTCCTTCGCGATCTGAAGGAGTGCCTCATCGTCGAAACTGAGCGCAACGCCGTCGATTTCCATCAGTTTCTGAAACTGCTTGACCAATGCATTCTTTGGCTCGGTGAGAATTCTGACCAATGCCTTTTCATCAAGCTGTTCGAGCGTGACAACGACCGGCAGACGACCGATGAATTCAGGAATGAGCCCACTTTTCAAAAAGGTCTTCCGGCAGAACTTTGCGCAGCGTCTCCCCAACATTGCGGCGGGACTTCGAGTGCACTTCTGCACCAAAACCGAGCTGTTTATGACCAAGACGCGCCTCAATGACCTTTTCAATGCCGTCAAAAGCACCGCCGCAAATAAAGAGGATATTCGCCGTATTGATTTGAATGAGGTCTTGATGCGGATGCTTGCGTCCTCCCTGTGGCGGAACGGAAGCCGTCGTGCCCTCAAGGATTTTGAGAAGTGCCTGCTGTACGCCTTCCCCAGAGACATCACGCGTGATAGAGGGATTCTCTGTCTTGCGGGAAATCTTGTCAATCTCATCGATGTAGATGATGCCGCGCTCTGCTTTCTCCACGTCGTAATCTGCTGCCTGGATGAGCTTTAGAAGAATGTTTTCGACATCTTCTCCGACATAGCCTGCTTCTGTAAGCGTCGTCGCATCTGCAATGGCAAACGGTACATTAAGAATACGTGCCAGGGACTGTGCAAGAAGTGTCTTGCCTGAGCCCGTAGGTCCCAGCATCAAGATGTTGGATTTTGCTAACTCGACATCCTCTGATTTTTTTTCTGGACGATTGATGCGTTTGTAGTGATTGTAAACCGCGACGGAAAGTGTCTTCTTCGCCTCATCCTGACCGATGACATATTGGTCGAGAATATCGCGAATTGCCTTCGGCTTTGGCACATCACGGAGTTCGCTTTCTTCCTGCTGCCCGTACTCTTCCTCAATGATCTCGTTGCAGAGTTCGATGCATTCGTCACAGATATAGACACCGGGGCCAGCCACCAGTTTGCGGACCTGATCCTGGTTTTTTCCGCAAAAGGAACATTTTAACTGTCCCTTTTCGTCCCCAAACTTCAACATGGCACCCTCCCGTCAATCCTTTCTTTCCGATTTCTTGCTCTTTTTCGGACGGACGATGACTTTGTCAACAAGACCATACGCCTTGGCTTCCTCCGCTGTCATGAAGTTGTCGCGCTCGGTATCTTCATTCACCTGATCGAGCGTCTTCCCCGTCGTCGTGACGAGAATGTCGTTGATCACTTCACGAATACGAAGGATCTCACGCGCCTGAATCTGAATATCCGTCGACTGTCCCTGTGCACCGCCGAGCGGCTGATGAATCATGACACGAGCATTGGGAAGCGCGAAACGCTTCCCCTTCGCACCTGCTGTGAGAAGGAGCGAACCCATGCTAGCTGCCTGACCAATGCAGATGGTCGAAACATCCGGCTTAATGTACTGCATGGTATCATAAATCGCAAGACCTGCCGTCACGACACCGCCTGGACTGTTAATGTAAAGATGGATATCCTTGTCAGGATCTTCCGATTCGAGGAAAAGGAGCTGTGCAACAACAACATTTGCAACATTATCATCAATGGGACCGCCAAGGAAAATAATCCGGTCTTTTAATAGCCGCGAATAAATATCATATGCACGTTCACCACGGCTCGACTGCTCCACCACCATTGGTACATAGCTCATAAAGAGTTCCCCCTTGCTTTTATGGATAAAATCCACTTACTCTGCAGCGCTCTTGATAATAAAATCCGCTGTCTTACGCTGCAGTACCTGTGCTGCAAGATCGCTGACGCGACCCTGCTCCCGGATGATTTTCTGAACCTGCTTCGGCGTTGCGCCGTAGGTTGCCGCCATCTGCGCGACTTCTGCCGTGAGATCTTCCGGTGTCACAGCGATATTCTCGACCTTTGCCACTTCGTTCAGCATGAGTTCCATATGAACGGCTTTCTCTGCCGTATCACGATACTGTTCACGCAGTTTCTGAATGTCCGTATTGGCAGACTGGAGATACTGCTCAAAGCTCATTCCCTGCTGCTCGAGACGCATGGCGAATTCCTGAATCATCTGCGAAATGCGATCTTCAATCATGACTTCCGGAATATCTACTTTCGTGTCTTCCGTCGCCTTCTCGATAATCGCCGCACGTTTTTCATTTTCCGACTGGCGCTTTGCATTCTCCTCGAGACGTTTCTTGACATCCTCACGAAGTTCTGCAACCGTCTTAAACGTGCTGACCTTTTGCGCGAGCTCGTCCGTCATTTCAGGAACTTCCTTGCGCTTGATGCTGTTGATCTTACACTTGAAGACAGCCTTCTTACCCTTGAGATCTTCTGCATGGTAATCCTCTGGGAATGTGACGTTAACGTCCTTTTCTTCACCGACTTTCATGCCGACAAGCTGCTCTTCAAAGCCTGGAATGAAGCTGCCGGAACCAATCTGCAGCGGATAATCTGCACCCTTGCCGCCGTCAAAAGGTTCGCCATCAACAAAGCCTTCAAAATCAAGCGTTGTAAAATCACCGTCAGAAACTGCCGTACCTTCTTCAACATCGACCATCTTCCCCTGACGATCTTGAAAGACCTTCATTTGCTTTTCAATATCTTCATCTGTGACTTCGTGTGACTTCGTGTCGACTTTGATGCCTTTGTATTCACCGAGCTTGACTTCTGGGCGCTTGGTAACCGTTGCCTTAAAGACGAGATCCTTATCCTCTTCGAGCGTCTCAATCTGAATATCCGGACGGGAAACCGGCTCGATCGACTCACTTTCCAGAGCATCCGAGAAGGCTTTCGGACCGATGAGGTCGAACGTCTCGCGAAGAAGCTCATCTTTGCCTACATGGCGCTCAACGATATTTTTCGGTGCCTTTCCCTTGCGGAACCCTGGAATATTAACGCGTTCTGCAAGACTCTTCGCCGCACGATTCACAGCCTTTTGGACTTCTTCCTTATCCACCGTAATCGTCAATGTTACCTGCTGTTTCTCGCCGCTTTCTACCGTTACTTTCATTGTATAAAAGAACCTCCTATTTTTTCACTTTCACGCAGGCCGCTAACTTTAAAGAAAGATAAGCTGCGACCATGTCATACGTATTCGATCATAGCATAAAAGTCAAGAAATGACAAGGTAAAAGACATCCGTCCTATAACAAAGGACTTTTAGGTAGAACCTGTTAAAAAATCTATATTATCATGAAATGTCCTACCGTCACACGCCCATTTTTCGATAGACAAATGCAGCAAGGATGCCCTGCAGTGCTGTCAGAGCAGCAAGGAAAGCAAAGGCGGCATAAAGATTTGTCGCGTGTGCAAGAAAACCGATGACGGCAGGTCCTGCAAGAATACCCAGATAACCAAATGTGCCGACTGCCGAAACGGCAAGAGATATAGGCATGACATTTTGCTTGCCGAGAAGACTGAAAAAGACAGGGATGATATTCGCCACACCGATACCGATGATAAAAAAAGCCCGCATAGAGAAGAATCGCTGCTTCACCAAAGATAATGGCGAGAAACCCAAGAACTGCAAGAACGGATCCTCCGAGGACGACCAGTTTCTGCCCAAGATAATGCACGGTAACATCGCCGAAAAAACGCATGATGAGCATGGCACCAGAAAAAAAGGGAAAAAGCCCATGCCGGCAAAGGAGAGATCAAAATGGTGAACCTCTGTCAAAAAGATGCCGCTCCAGTCCATGATTGCGCCCTCAGAAAGAAACGAGATAAAGGCGACGATACCGACGACGATGACAATGCCGCGCGGAATCGCAATAAGCGCACCGCCATCACCACCGCCGTATGGCAGGAGATAACGATGTATGATAAGAATGAGTGTGACGATAATACCTGCCGCAATACATGTCGACTGCAGCGGCGTCAGCCCGAAAGTTGCTGTCCATAGACTGAAAGAGTCCTGCACCAGCAAAGCCGCCGACACTCCAAAAGGCATGCATACCGCTCATCATACGCTTGCCTGCTACCTGTTCTACCAAGATGGCATGGATATTTACCACGACGTCAATCGCTCCCATGAAAACACCAAAGGACAAAAGCCCAAGGACTGCGAGCGACAAACTCGGTACAAGCGCGAGCACGATGAGAATGCTGGCAAAAGCGACCGAAACAACGGAAAGCACCCTGCGGCAGCCAAACCGCGTCGATAAGGCCCCGGACAGCGGCATCGTGAGGAGCGAGCCAATACCGATACAGAGCAGCAGCAAGCCGAGAACATCTTCTGCAATGCCGAGTCGATGCTTAAAAAGCGGCACGAGAGGTGCCCATGTTGCCGCGCCGAATCCGCCGATAAAGAACATGGCACGTGTTGCGTACTGCGTTGCGATACTAGGCTTTGGATGAGATGTATTTGTCATAGAAGTTCCTTAATTTAACTGTCGAATAAAGTGCAAAGCATGCATTGAATGCCCCAATAAATGCTCAATGTGACAGATCAGCATCTGTTCCGCCTCTATCAAGTCCTTGCCTATAATCCTGAGCTTCGTTTCTTCTTTCCAATCAAAAATCCCGCAAAGAGATGATAAGTGCGCGAAGGCTCGCTGGAAGTGGCTTGGTGAGGCCGAGGCGAGAAGCACATGTCATACAAACAGCACCGCCTGCGCCTTCGTGAAATCTTGCTTCGCCTTCGAGCCTCTTTGCGCAGCGTGCGCAGCGCTCAATGGCAAGCTGCATCCCTGTAAATTCCAAGAGCTGCCAGACGGCGGCGATTGCCGTGATACGTGGATTGCGCCGCTCGAACGCTTCCATCACTCTTAACAGCAGCTTATAGACCATAGGGCTCTGGTATGCCTTCCGGCAGAAAGTCCCGTACAAACTCAGCAACAAAGGCAGCATATGCCATAACATTGAGGTCTTCCATCATCTTTTTGGGACGTGTAATGATCTGCGCCTGCCGAACGGTATCCACGCGCTTTCCCGCGACAAGATCGAGTTCGAGCACAAAAAAGAGCTGCAATGGAGCGGCAAGCGGACTTTTGGGACGACGACAACCAAAGGCAAGAGCCGGAATCCTGCCGCGCTCTTCCGTAAAGAAAGACACGCGCTTATCCGCCTCGCCCCAATTCTTTACACCGACGACGATGCCGTGCGCCTTATATGCCATGGCTATCTCCTTGCTGTCCTTTTATCAATATCCCAAAAAACTTCCTACCATTATCGCTGCATCTTTCAAGCTCCCTCGAAGCCGAAGTTATGCAGAACCCCCGAACGATTGCGCCAGTCTTTTTTTACTTTGACCCAAAGGTCGAGAAAGACGCGTGAGCCTAGGAGTGCCTCGATATCCTTTCTTGCCAGCGCACCGATTTCCTTCAGCATTGTGCCCTTTGTGCCGATAACAATACCCTTTTGCGAGTCGCGCTCGACATAGACAGTCGCGCGGATGTAGACGTCGTCATTGCTGCGTGTCGTCATCTCGTCCGTTTCTACGGCGATGGCATGTGGCACTTCATCGCGTGTAAGCTCAAGTACTTTTTCACGCACAAGCTCCGCAACGATGAGACGTTCCGGCTGATCGGTCACCATGTCGGCAGGATAATACGCCGGACCTTTCGGAAGATAGCCCTTCACTACATCGAGAAGTGCCTCCAAATTCGTCTTCTCTTTTGCCGAAATCGGTCACAATCGCTGCAAAAGGATATTTATCTTTGTAATTTGCAATAATTGGCAGTGCTTCTTCACGTGCAATCTTGTCGATCTTATTGACAACCAGAATGACAGGTCGCTTCGTTGCTTCCAACCGTTCGACGATGTAGCGCTCGCCTGGCCCCATCTTTTCCGTCGCATCGATGACAAAGAAAATCGTATCGACTTCTTTCAAGGTGCCTTCTGCTGCTTTGACCATGTACGCACCGAGTTTGTGCTTAGGCTTATGGATACCTGGCGTATCGAGAAAGACAATCTGGGCATCGGGCTCTGTCAAAATACATAGTATCTTCGTCTGTGTCGTCTGCGGCTTATCGCTCATGATGGCAATCTTCTGCCCGATAAGCGTGTTGATCAGAGTCGATTTTCCCACATTCGGACGGCCGATGACAGCGACAAAACCAGACTTGAACGGCTTTTTTATAGCTTTATCGTTCTTATTTTCTCTCGTGTCCGCTTTATCCTTCCTACACGCCTTCCCCGTTTCTGCACCATCTTGCCTATCGTCCTCATCTTCACGGGAAATGCCGAGCGATTTCATGACATAACGCTGCTCTTCTTCCATCTCTATGCGATCCCTTTCTTCCATATGGTCGTAGCCAAGGAGATGCAGCATGCCATGTACGGTCAGAAATGCAATCTCGCGCTTCACACTGTGACCATATTCTTTCGCCTGTGCCTTTGCGCGTGGAAAGGAGATGACAAGATCCCCGAGTGTTTCAGGCGCCTCTGTCTCATAGTCAGGTTCTTCACTTTCGGTCAGTGCAAAGGAAAGAACATCCGTCGGACGGTCAATACCGCGATACTTTTTGTTAAGCGCGTGGATATAGACATCATCGGTCAACGTAATGCTGACTTCGGAATCCTGCGCCACATCATAGAGAACGCCTACCTTTTTTGCAGCGCATCGTACAATTTCTTCATACGTCTTTGAAATTTCCTGCGCCATTTCTTCGGGATAAATTTGGGTTCTTACTACCACTTATCTTTTCCTCCGCCTTCTTTTTTGCTTCATATCTTCCATATGCTTCGACAATGCGCGTCACGACCTCGTGGCGGATGACGTCCAATGGTGCAAGGCGACAGATGCCCACGCCCTTTACATTCTTCAGCGCTTCTTCTGCTTCACGAAGTCCCGAACGAACGCCGCGCGGCAGATCCACTTGACTGCTGTCTCCTGTCACGACCATCTTTGAACCAAAGCCCAAACGCGTCAAAAACATCTTCATCTGCATTGCTGTTGTATTCTGCGCTTCATCGAGAATGACGAAGGCGTCTTCCAAGGTACGTCCACGCATATAAGCGAGCGGTGCAATCTCTATGATGCCCTTAGCAAGAAACTTTTGATAGGTATCCAGTCCTAAGATATCTCGCAGCGCATCGTAGAGCGGATGCAGATACGGATCGACCTTGTCCTGCATATCCCCTGGCAAAAAACCGAGACGCTCACCTGCTTCGACAGCAGGACGCGTCAAGATAATGCGGCGAACTTGCTTTTTTCGGAAGGATGCCACGGCCATGACAACAGCGAGATATGTCTTTCCTGTCCCCGCCGGCCCAATGGCAAGCGTAATATCGTTATGGCGTATTGTTTCGAAATAATTTCTCTGTCCAAGCGTCTTTGGGCGCACATGGCGACCGCGCGCCGTCACGAGAATGGTATCGCCAAAAAGAGCATGCAGTGACTCGCTCTTACCACTCTTTACAAGTGAAATCGCATAGCGCACCTCATGCGTCGTAAGACGTGTTCCCTGACGATAGAGATAGCGAAGCTCTTCAACAACAGTCGCTGCTGCATGCGCAGTCTCTGTCTCTCCGAGAATCTCTGCCCCTTCACCTCGGCTCACAATCTGACAGTCAAAGTTTTCCCGAATCATATCCAAAAAAACATCGTTCTCTCCAAGGATCGCATATGCTTCCTTCCGATCGTCAAAGACGATTCTATGTTCGAATGATTGCTGCAATAAAAAGTCACCTCTGGCTTTCATTCCTAGGGTATCTCAAAATAGTGAAATTAGTATATACTATCTCATAGCGTTTGACCAGAGTGCTCTTTTGAAATAGCCGTATCTCTAAGGAAAACTTTATTCTCTTACTGGACAGGAGTTGTCAGATTCGATAAAATGTATCTTGTTAGAAACTCGTACAATGGTGTACGACAGTCACACTATAGAAAAGAGGTATGATACACTCCATGAATCTGTCTATTAAAATCCTACTCGCCCTCATTCTCTCCGTTGTTATCGGACTGATTGCTGGACCTGACGCACTCCCCTTCATCGACTGGTGGATTGCGCCGATCGGAACCATCTTCATCAACCTTATCAAGATGATCATCGTCCCGATTGTTTTCTTCTCCCTTGTCGTCGGCATGACAAGCCTCGGCGACATCTCAAAACTCGGCCGCATCGGCATGAAGACGATCATTCTATACCTTCTTACCACTGCGATCGCCACCGTCATCGGCTTTGGTGTCGCAGGTCCTGTCCACCCAGGTCTTGGACTGACACTCACGGCGACGGAAGCTGTGAACGTCAAAGAAGCGCCGTCCATCATGCAGGTCTTCGTCGCTATGGTACCGACAAACCCTGTTGCATCGATGGCAAAGGCTGAAATTTTACCACTCATTATCTTTGCGCTCTTTGTCGGCATCGGCATCTTAAAAGTCGGCGGCGAACGCTCACAGCTTCTCATCAAGGTTTTTGATGCCTGTGCAGAAGTCTCCTACAAAATCATCGGCATGGTCATGAGCGTCGCACCGATCGGTGTCTTCGCCCTTTTGCTTCCCGTCGTCGCAAAAATGGTCCGAGCGTTCTCCTGCCTTTACTCTCCGTCATCATCTGTGTCGCAGTAGGCTGCATCATTCATGCCATCGTCGTCTACTCGACACTCGCACGCGTTTGGGGCGGACATTCTCCGCCGCAATTCTTCCGTGCCATGAGTGAAAGCCATGCTCATCGCGTTCACGACATGCTCCTCGGCGCTTCACTTCCCATTAATATGAAGAACTGCCAAGAAAAAAACTCGGCGTTCGCCGCGATGTCTCTTCCTTCGTTCTGCCGCTTGGCGCAACGATCAATATGGACGGAACTGCACTTTTACATGGGTGTCTGCGCACTCTTTATCGCTAATGTCTATGGCATCGACCTTACACTCGGACAGATGGGTATGATCGTCCTTACCGGTACGCTCGCTTCCATCGGTACGGCAGGTGTCCCCGGTGCCGGACTCATCATGCTCGCCATGGTCATTCAGTCTGTCGGTCTTCCGATGGAAGGTCTTGCGCTCGTTGCAGGCATTGACCGTATTCTCGACATGTTCCGCACCTGTCTCAATATCACAGGTGATGCCGCGGTCACTATCGTCGTAGATCAAGAGGAAAAAGAAAGCTGCAGAAAAAGCCGCATAAAGACACATTTTACAAAAATATGGTAGCAAAATTGCTACCATATTTTTATGCCCTTTTTACCTGCTGTGAAAGCCACGCGCGAAGGACAAGTGCATGATTCTCCTCTGTATTTTTCGCTGCATAGAGAAGCGTCACATTCTCATGTTTCAACCATGCCCGACACTTTTTGACAAAGGCAGCGACAGATTCACTCGCCTCTAGCTCTTCACGATATGCTTCGGCAAAACCGTCAAATGGCATCTCTCCCTTATGCAAGAGTTCCCGTATTTCTTTGGACGGTGTTATTTCCTTTGCCCAAATATCATACTTCAGATTTTCTTTTTTGATGCCCCGCGGCCATAAACGATCGCAGAGAACACGCACACCATCGGATTCCTCTGCCGCCTCATAGACACGCTTACACTGAATACAAGTCTTAGAATCTTTTTTTCTTTCAGTGCTTTTTCGACCAGCTTTGCCATATATTTTGCCGTGGGTAAGATTGTCTTCGGATTCACTTGAAACTTCGGGTTATGATTTGCTGCAGAAGGCCCTGTGCTGGCAAGGACAAAGAGACCTGGCAATTTTTCCTGATAGTACGCAAAATCCTCACCTGCCATCCAGCCAGATGGAATTTCCACGGGAACACGCATCTCTTCTGCAATCGATCGTGCAACTGCTGTCCAATGTGCTGTGTTATTCGTTGCCGGCGGCCCCGCATGCCATGTAATTTCAGTTTTAACACCATGAGATTTTTCTATACTATCCGCCAATGCGTAAATACGTTTTTTGACAAGCGCTCGATCCTTTGCCGAAAGCGTACGCGTTGTTCCCTCGAGATATGCCGTCTCGGGAATGACATTCCATGTCGTTCCTGCTTCTATATGCGTTACACTGACAACAGCGGAAGAAAAGGGGCTGATGCTTCGCGAAATAATCGTCTGTGCCGTCATGACAAAGGAAGAAAGCGCGGGTATCGGATCGAGTCCACGCTCTGGCTCTGCCGCATGTGTTCCTCTCCCATGGAAGGCAATCTCGAAGCGATCAACGGATGCCGTTACCGCACCTTCTTTTATGCCGAGCGTTCCTTCTCTGACAAAGGGAACGACATGCAGACCAAAAATCGCGCGAACATCATCGAGTATCCCCGTCTTCATGACGTCTAATGCGCCCCCCGGGGCTTCCTCTGCCGGTTGAAAGACGATGCGCACTGTACCGTCAATCTCTGCTTCCCTTTCTTTTAAAAGAAAGGCTGCGCCAACTGCCATGCTCATATGGAAATCATGCCCACAGGCATGCATTTTTCCTTCTTCTTCTGAAGCATATGGCAGTCCTGTTTTTTCACGGACGGGAAGTCCGTCAATATCTGTGCGGAGCGCAACAATAGGCTTTCCTGCCCCGATTTCTGCTACCAGTCCTGTTTTTAGAGGCAGATCGAGAATTTTAATGCCAGCTTCGTTAAGTACGGCACGCAAGCGTTTTGTGGTTTCAACTTCCTCATACGAAAGCTCAGGATGTTTATGAAATTCATAAAACAACTGTAAAAGCCGTTGCTCAAGATCTTTATCCGACATAAGTTCCTCCTAACTGCGTTTCTTAAAATTCATCTTTATGCATAATTGCATAGAAAAATGCATACTGCTGCAAGATACCCGCTGCGTTACCAAATTTTACAAAAGGATTTTCTCCTTTATATTGTTGCTGAATGATCTTTTCCATCCATGTATCAATTGGAGCAAGTGCGAATCGAGCATAAGCAAAAAGTGCAACACAGGTAGCGACCTTGATGCCTACGCCCTTCACTTCCATTAATTTTTCAAGGAGCATCCTATCATCAAACTTCTCTGCTGCCACAAGGTCGAGTTTTCCTTCTGCAACGCGTTTTGCAGCATCAAGTACATAGGGTGCACGATAACCGAGCTTTTCCGCACGGAGTTTATCTTCATTTGCTCTTGCCAGATCTATCGGTATTGGAAAGGCATAGAGCTCTTCATCAATCGCCTTGCCATAAGCACGTGCCAGCCGCTCTACAGCCGCACGAATAGCGGGAATACTCTTTCGCTGAGAGAGGATAAATGTAATAAGTGTTTCAAAAGGATCTTGCTTAAGAATACGGATACCATGCGAGAAATTTCGCAGCCTTTTTCTAAAAAAATCGCCTTTTAGGAACGCCTGCCCGTAGCTTTTCATAATTTCGTGTAAGGTCAAAATATGGTATCCAGAAAGTCTTCCAGTCTTCCTGAGTGGCATCTATAGAAAAAATACGAGGTGATTTTTCTAAAATATGAAGGACATGGCTCTTAGAGATGACCTCATAGCCTACGTGATTTTCTATCTGTCGCATACGAAAGCATTGTCCACTTGCTGCAATCTTTACGAGATCAAAGTCATCCTCAATCTTTACCTCCATCTTTGTCCCCTTATCTCATTTCATCATTCTTTTCGGTAATAAAAAGAAGCCACCAATAGCGGCGGCTTCTCTGTTTTCAATGGCTCCTCGAGCAGGATTCGAACCTGCGACAGCCTGATTAACAGTCAGGTGCTCTACCGACTGAGCTATCGAGGAATATCATACGTATGCAGTATACGGAAAACTTTCTCTTTTGTCAAGCCTTTTCTTTGTGACATCATGCAGTTTTTGCCAAAGACTTATTTCTTAAGCAAATTGCGATCAATCTCCGTTCCATCTGGAAGAGAGCATGCTATTTCAAGCTTTTCCTCAGTTGCTGAAAGCGTGATGTAATTATCCGTTTCCGGTTGTGGTGCCACGACTTTTTTTTGCTACCTCAATATAAAGACAAGCTCATATAAATCAAAAGTAAACGAGCAGCAAAAAATAAGGGCCTTACATTTGTAAGGCCCTAACCAGCAGCTCCCTATCCTCCCAGTCCGTCGCCAGACAAGTACTTTCGGCGTATATGTGCTTAACTTCTGTGTTCGGCATGGGTACAGGTGGTCCCACACAGCTATCGCCACTGGATCTTTCTCGTATGCATTGCCTGCACACTCAAAACTATACAGAAGAAACTCGGATCCTTGGTTCGCTTTCTCTAAGTTAAGTCTTCGACAGATTAGTAGTAGTCAGCTCCATGCCTTGCAGCACTTCTGCCTCTACCCTATCTACCTCGTGTTCTTCAAGGTGTCTTAGTTCTTTCGAACAGATACTTCATCTCGGGACGGGCTTCACGCTTAGATGCTTTCAGCGTTTATCCCTTCCGGACGCAGCTATCCAGCCATGCCACTGGCGTGACAACTGGTACACCGGCGGTCCGTCCACTCCGGTCCTCTCGTACTAGGAGCAGCCTCCCTCATGTATCTTCCGCCCGCGATGGATATGGACCGAACTGTCTCACGACGTTCTGAACCCAGCTCACGTACCACTTTAATGGGCGAACAGCCCAACCCTTGGAACCTGCTTCAGCCCCAGGATGTGATGAGCCGACATCGAGGTGCCAAACCTCCCCGTCGATATGGACTCTTGGGAGAGATTAGCCTGTTATCCCCAGGGTAGCTTTTATCCGTTGAGCGATGGCAATTCCACTCTCTTTCCACCGGATCACTAAGCCCTACTTTCGTACCTGCTCGACTTGTCTGTCTCGCAGTCAAGCTCCCTTCTGCCTTTGTACTCTTCGCGCGATTTCTGTCCGCGCTGAGGGAACTCTTGGACGCCTCCGTTACGCTTTCGGAGGCGACCGCCCTCAGTCAAACTGCCCGCCTGATACTGTCCCCGAGGTCGTTGCCCTCTGGGTTAGATCCCTAGCACGTAAAGGTTGGTATCCCAACAGTGACTCCTTTGCTGCCTGGCGGCAGCATCTCTCAGTCTCCCAACTATCCTGTACGTTACATGCCAAAAAAACCAATGTCAGGTCGCAGTAAAGCTCCATGGGGTCTTTCTGTCCAGTCGCGGGTAACCTGCATCTTCACAGGTATTTCAATTTCACCGGGTCCCTCGTTGAGACAGTGCCCAAATCGTTACACCTTTCGTGCGGGTCGGAACTTACCCGACAAGGAATTTCGCTACCTTAGGACCGTTATAGTTACGGCCGCCGTTTACTGGGGCTTCAGTTCGGGGCTTTAGCTTTAGCCTAACTCCTCTCCTTAACCTTCCAGCACCGGGCAGGTGTCAGCACCTATACGTCAGATTGCTCTTTGGCAGGCACCTGTGTTTGTGGTAAACAGTCGCTTGGGCTTCTCTTCTGCCGCCGGCTCCAGCTCTGCCTGTACAGGCTTCACCAGCTCCGGCCATCCTTCTCCCGAAGTTACGGATGCATTTTGCCGAGTTCCTTAACGAGGGTTTTCCCGCGCACCTCAGGATTCTCTCCCCGCCTACCTGTGTCGGTTTTGGTACGGGTGCATGTCGCCTCGTTAGAAGTTTTTCTCGGCAGTGTAGTACGCTTCCCTTCGCTTCTTCCTTGCGGAATCGGCTCCCTATCCGCTCTCAGCTTTGTATGGGGGATTTGCCTCCCATACAGCCTACCGCGTTCGACGCGCTCTTCCATTCGCGCGCGCAAGCTCCTTGCTGCGTCACTCCATCCTCATACGGCTGCATGCAGTACAGGAATGTTCGCCTGTTGTCCATCGCCTATGCTTTTTTTGCCTCGGCTTAGGGTCCCGACTTACCCTGAGTCGACGAGCGTTGCTCAGGATCCCTTAGGCTTTCGGTGGGACGGATTCTCACCGTCCGTTTCGCTACTCATACCGGCATTCTCTCTGCCATACGGTCCAGCTGTCCTTCCGGTCAGCCTTCATCCTATATGGTACGCTCCCCTACCCAAGCATTGCTGCTTGCCGCGACTTCGGTTCTGTACTTGAGCCCCGGATATTTTCGGCGCAGGGCCTCTCGACCAGTGAGCTATTACGCACTCTTTCAATGGTGGGCTGCTTCTGAGCCAACATCCTGGTTGTCTGGGAAGTCCTACATCCTTTTTCCACTTAGTACAGCATTGGGGACCTTAGTCGGCGGTCTGGGCTGTTTCCCTCTTGAATACGGGTCTTATCACTCGCATTCTGACTCCCAGGCCTTGCATACAGCCATTCGTAGTTTGACTGGGTTCGGTAGGCTTTACGCCCCCTTGCCCGATCAGTGCTCTACCGTCTGTATGTGTCGCCTGAGGCTAGCCCTAAAGCTATTTCGGGGAGAACCAGCTATCTCCACGTTCGATTGGCATTTCACCCCTATGCACAGCTCATCCCAAAGTTTTTTTCAACACTCACGGGTTCGGTCCTCCACTCATTCTTACCTGAGCTTCAACCTGGCCATGCATAGATCACTGTGGTTTCGGGTCTAATCCAGCTGACTGCCGCCCTATTAAGACTCGCTCTCGCTGCGGCTCCGCATTTCCTGCTTAACCTCGCCAACTAAATTAACTCGCCGGTTCATTCTTCAATAGGCACGCCGTTGCACCTATATCGTGCTTCGACTGCTTGTAGACATACGGTTTCAGGTTCTCTTTCACTCCGCTCCCGCGGTTCTTTTCACCTTTCCCTCACGGTACTATGCGCTATCGGTCGTTTCGTCGTATTTTGCCTTGGATGGTGGTCCACCCTGCTTCCCACAAGGTTCCTCGTGTCCCGTGGTACTCTGGATACCGGACGGATCGCAAAGCCTTTTTGCCTACGGGGGTCTCACCCTCTGTGCCCCGCCTTCCCAGACGGTTCTGCTAGGTCTGTTTCTCTTTGTTCCGGTCCGCAACCCCGAAGGCCCGAAGGCTTTCGGTTTGGGCGCTTCCCTTTCGCTCGCCGCTACTGAGGGAATCTCTTTTTGATTCCTTTTTCCTCCGGTTACTTAGATGTTTCAGTTCACCGGGTTTGTCTTCCTTTCGGATGGTACAACATGACTTGTACCGGGTTGCCCCTATTCGGATACCCATGGATCGCAGCCTACTTGCGGCTCCCCATGGCTTTTCGCAGCTTATCGCGTCCTTCTTCGACTCGAAACGCCAAGGCATCCACCGTATGCCCTTAGTAACTTAACTTTATTACCTTAGGTCCTTCAACTTTTGTTGAAGGGTCATACGCATTCTCTCGAATGTGATGTCTATGCTTTTCTTGAATCCTGAAATGTTCGTTCAAACCTGTTTACGTGACTCTTCGTCTTGTAGACCATGTCTGAAATTGATACATTTCATGTTTTCTTCTGTGTAGTTTTTCAATGTACAGTGAAGGAGTTGCTCCTTCAAAACTAGACAATGCAGTCCCAAATGTTCGACCTGGCTTTTCGAGGTCTCCCTCAAAAGCTCCTTAGAAAGGAGGTGATCCAGCCGCACCTTCCGATACGGCTACCTTGTTACGACTTCACCCCAGTCATCGCCCCCGCCTTAGACGGCTAGCTCCTTGCGGCTGCCCCACCGGCTTCGGGTGTGAACGACTTCCGTGGTGTGACGGGCGGTGTGTACAAGGCCCGGGAACGTATTCACCGCAGTATGCTGACCTGCGATTACTAGCGATTCCATCTTCATGCAGGCGAGTTGCAGCCTGCAATCCGAACTGGGAAATGGTTTTTGGGGTTCGCTCGGCCTCGCGGCTTCGCTGCTCTCTGTCCATCCCATTGTAGTACGTGTGAGCCCAGGACATAAGGGGCATGATGACTTGACGTCATCCCCGCCTTCCTCCGCGTTGTCCGCGGCAGTCTCCTCTGAGTTCCCACCTTCGCGTGCTGGCAACAGAGAATAGGGGTTGCGCTCGTTGCGGGACTTAACCCAACATCTCACGACACGAGCTGACGACAGCCATGCACCACCTGTTTTCGTGTCTCCGAAGAGAATGACTTGTCTCTAAGTCTGTCACTCAATGTCAAGCCCTGGTAAGGTTCTTCGCGTTGCGTCGAATTAAACCACATACTCCACCGCTTGTGCGGGCCCCCGTCAATTCCTTTGAGTTTCAGTCTTGCGACCGTACTCCCCAGGCGGAATGCTTATTGCGTTAACTCCGGCACAGGAGGGGTCGATACCCCCTACACCTAGCATTCATCGTTTACGGCCAGGACTACCGGGGTATCTAATCCCGTTCGCTCCCCTGGCTTTCGAGCCTCAGCGTCAGTTACAGTCCAGAAAGCCGCCTTCGCCACTGGTGTTCTTCCTAATATCTACGCATTTCACCGCTACACTAGGAATTCCGCTTTCCTCTCCTGCACTCAAGATGAGTAGTTTCTCTCCCCTCACGGGGTTGAGCCCCGCACTTTTAAGAAAGACTTACTCGCCCGCCTGCGCTCCCTTTACGCCCAATAATTCCGGACAACGCTCGCCACCTACGTATTACCGCGGCTGCTGGCACGTAGTTAGCCGTGGCTTCCTCGCCGGGTACCGTCATTACACAATGCTGTTTGCATTGCCTACATTCGTCCCCGGCAACAGAGCTTTACGATCCGAAGACCTTCTTCACTCACGCGGCGTTGCTCCGTCAGGCTTTCGCCCATTGCGGAAGATTCCCCACTGCTGCCTCCCGTAGGAGTCTGGGCCGTGTCTCAGTCCCAATGTGGCCGTTCATCCTCTCAGACCGGCTACTGATCGTCGCCTTGGCAGGCCCTTGCCCCACCAACCAGCTAATCAGACGCAGACCCATCGCAAAGCGATCGCTTACAAGTAGAGGCCATCTTTGCTGGAGTTTCCATGCGGAACTTCCAGAACATTCGGTATTAGCAGTCCTTTCGAACTGTTGTCCCCATCTTTGCGGCAGGTTGTCTACGCGTTACTCACCCTGTTTGCCACTCGACGTTTAAAAAGCAAGCTTTTAATTGTCTCGTTCGACTTGCATGTGTTAAGCACGCCGCCAGCGTTCGTCCTGAGCCAGGATCAAACTCTCCATAAAAATAGGAAGGGCCGATTGGCTCTTTTTGTTTCGTTTCAAATGAAGTGTTCATTTGAAGGAATTGCCGATTGCTATGTTGTTCATAATCAATCGATGTATTTCGGATAACCGAAGTTATCCGGACATCTGGCTGAATCATGTTTGATGATTCATTTCTGCATTGTTTAGTTTTCAAAGAGCAACGTGTCGCTTTCGCTCTCGCAAGCGACTTGGTTAGTATATCGTGTCCTGCGCCTTTTGTCAAGGGCTTTTTTTCTTTTCCGCTAGGATGTTTTGCTCTTTCCCTTTGGCGCCCGCATCTTGCGGTGACTTGTAGTATGTTACAGGAATCCAACGGTTTTGTCAACTGCTTTTTCAAATGAATCATTTTAGAAGCAATATCGATTTATGATGGAGGCGCTAATCCATTGTCTACTACCACCCATAGACCTCTTATTCGGGAAACCAACAAAAAAATGGCGGAGTTGGTACATCCAGGAACGCCAATGAGAAAAATCAATATTGCTTCTTATGTTTTTAAATATAACACCAAAAGTGAAAGAGCGCAATGAGAAAAAAATAGCAATGCGACTAAATATTGGGTTAAGACAATAGCGATATCAAAAGTGTTCTCAGCGGTGAAATCCACATTGATTGAACACTCTAATAGGACAAGGAAAGCTTCTATCACATTCACAGAAAAAAGCGCTTTCCAACGCAAGCCCAAACGGGTCTTGAACTGACAACACAATTCCCCAACGGCAATCCTGCACCTTTGAACGCTTTATTAAAAGCTAATATAAAGATAGAGAAAGCCCCTGTCAAGATACGGGAGGAAAATGGTAGTAACGTATTTGTTACGGAGATAGTTTTTATCACTTATCACGTAACAAGATGATAGTAAAACGATAAAAGATGTTACGATGATATATTTTATCAACGTAACATCTTTTTATATCTAGATCTACGAAAAACCTTTAGAGAAAGGAGGATATCATGACACCCAAGGAATTCATCTCATATGTGGACGAGCTTCCCGCAGAATGCATTGAAGAAAGGACAGCAGAGAAAATCGTCTTCCATCTACCACGTTCCTTTCCATCATGCCCTAAATGTGGAGCTCAAGGCGCAGTATGCGATGGATACTACAATCAAAAAGCGCGCGGAGTAACTACAAAACCTCAATACATTTACCGCAAACGGCGCTATCGGTGTAAGTGTGGCAAAACATTTTTCAGAAGATAATCCTTTTTATCGGAAAGAGACATACTATTGTCTCCTCTCGGCTAAAAGTGCTTCGTGGGAACAAAGGGCTGACCACGCGAGAAATGGCGCATCTCGTCGGCACAACGCAAAGCGTTTATCGATGGTTAGAAGGAGGAGAGTCAATACATTTCATCAATGTTCCTATCTCCATCGAGATTGCAGAAAGGGCTGTGAAAGTTGTTGATTCAACGATAGAAGAATGTTTTGGAAGCAGAGAAAGATTAGAAAAAATGCTTGCTTATGCCAATGCTACGCATCGAACGAGCACGATGGATGCAGTTTTGGAAAATAGTTTTGCAGGACTCGAATGAGGTGAAAATGACGAAATTGCAAAAGCTCCGTAAAGATAATGGTATTAGTCTTTCTCTGTTAGCAGAGTGGGTCGGCATATCAAAGGTCACACTCCATCGTTATGAACATGGTGATTGTCTTCCCGATATCTATGTTGCAATGAAGATCGCAGAAATTTTTCGAGTTTCTGTCTATGACATCTGGAACGTAGCAGAGTCTAAGTTACCAACCCAAAAGAAAAATCCTGTGCTTTAAGGTTCGCCGCCCAGCACAGGATTCTACCAGTGATAATCGATCCATACGATTACCCTTCAGTCTACTGAACTTACCAGATACTAGAGACACTAGGCATCTGATAATCGGTAATTAGGTATTAAATCGACTACCCGTTAGTTTCTATAGTATACAGCTTTCGGGTAGAAAAAAGCAAGAGGTAGGAGAAAAGAAAAAAATGAAAGAATCACGATACGAATTAGAACGGAAGCTTGCATACTTAGAAACACTGATCGACATGCATCACATCATGAAATTTGATGAAACCATCCATTGCTTAGAACTGACGATTAACAAATCCCTTCGTGCTCTGGCGACAGAATTTCAAGCTATGGAGCATGATCCTACGAATGAAAAGAGTATTGCTGAACTCATTGCGTTCCTAGAGGAACGATTGCTGAACTGAAACAATTCTTACACGATGGATAAGGAGGAAAACGAAATGAAAACGATCAGTCTTATTAACCTCAAGGGAGGCGTAGGGAAGACAATGCTTGCTACCAATCTTGCTTACCTGCTCGCAGAATCTTGGGAACTACGAACGCTTATCATTGACAACGATAAGCAAGGAAATGCATCTCGTTGGCTTGGTGCAGACGAAACGAAAGGAACTCTCTCTAACATCCTAATGGATGGTGTAGGGGCTCGTGAGGTCATACAATCCTCCCATCATCCAAGGCTGGACTTCATTGCGGCCGACATGGGACTCATCGAAGCAAACTACGAGGTCATCAAACGCGAAAGCGTACGACAGGATATCATCTTGAAGCAGGCTTTGGAAGAGGTTGCCCATGACTATGATATTTTGCATCGTCGATAACCCGCCCGATATCAACATGAGCGTCTTTAATGTACTGGCTCTTACCGACGATGTCGTCATTGTCACCGTACTTGAGGGCAGATAGCATCGATGGCATCCGAAAGATGGTTGCACAGATCGAGGACGTGAGAAAAATTCAATCCGAAGCTATCCATCAAGGGCGTTCTTGCTAATTAATACATTCCTTATCCTATGACGCATACCTTCTACCAAGAGGTAGAAAAGGAAGGACTTCCCTTCTTCCGGACAAAGATTTCTTATGCCACCAAGAATGCGAAATATCACATGGTAACGGCAAGCAAAACAGGAAGGAGTATTTTTGAAGTTTCTCCCTTATGCCGCGTCGCTCGAGACATCATGCGATTTGCAGAAGAATTATTCCACTAATTATTTTGTTTTAAGAAAGTGAGGTGAAGCGAGCAGGATGTATCCGCTGCTTTGACCGGTATATCCTGCTCGCACGGTAAGATGAAAAAGCACACAGGATCGATGCTTGCCTATCTCAACCAAGCAACACAAAACGCAGCAGAAACACCGCAAGGGAACTACAAGATTATATATATCGACGCAGAGAAGATTGTGCCAAACGAAAAGAACTTCTACAGCATCGAGGGGTATTGAAGAGCTTGCTAACTCCCTTACCGTCTCAAACAACATAGCGCCCTTAGACGTTGTTGCAAATGACGATGGAACCTATCGACTAATCTCGGGAGAACGCCGTCTATCGGCTACACTCTACCGCATCCAACGCGGAGAACTGGAAAGTGCAGAACTTCCTGTCATATTCTCCCTGCCTTTAAAAGCAAGGGAGCACTCACAGCGGATCAGGTAGAAATGCTCGCCATCGTCTTAGCGAACAACTACCGACAGAAGACAGCGCTAGATCAACTAAACGAAGTACAGGCTTTAGAGCCTATCGCGCGTGCTATCTATGAGGAAGAAAAAGAAAACAAGAACCTATCCATAAGTGATGGACAAAACATAAAATTTCGCGCCTTTTTTGCTGAACGGATTTTAAACATCTCAGATGCTGCACTTAAGCGTCTTCAAGCTCTTAACAATCTTACGCAAAGAAGCTAAGAAAGCCTTTGATAACGGTGTAATTGGAAAAAACTGTAGCTATGGCACTGGCATCGCTAACTGATCACGCACAAAACGCCTTTCTCGAAGCCATTCATAGAGGCGAGTTTAGTAGCTCTATGGCAGATCTCGAGACCTTCAAAAAGCAAATTGAAGCTTCTAACAAAGAAGATGCTATCGATCCAATCCAAAGCGAGGAACGCACTTGCGATATAGAAAATACAGGCAGTATGCTCCCGGAAAGTCCTCCATCCACAGCAGATACTTCTATCGAGGAAGGAGAACATGAAGAGAACGAGCTATTACAGGATACCGAGGAGGAAGCAGTTCTTGCTGCAGAGGAGATAGAAGACGACAAAATAAAAGAGATTTTAGAGCGTGCAAAAAAAAAAGGCAATCAAGAAGTTCTTGACCGAGCACGCGACGCAGGAATTCTACTCGAAGAAAAGGACGGCAAAGTTCTGCCTAAGAATTCTAAAGAAGCAGAATCTCCAAAACCCTTGAAACAAGCCACTTCCACCGTGGTTCAAATTTTGAATCACGGTAAAAACACCACAGTATCTCACCGTGGTTCAAATTTTGGTGCACGGCAAAACGGTGCACCGTCAGAGGTACCGCATAATACTACAAGATTTAATACTACAACCACCAAAGATACGGTAAATAAAACCAAGAGAGATAAAACCACAGACATATCTGCCAATATATCTGTGGTGGTGGTTTCTGGAACATCTGAATTTTTGGCATCGTGTCAAGATGCTGGTGTGATGAAAAAGGACGCTTGTCGCTTTGCGACATTATTTAGCAGGGAGAGAGTCTTAGAAAAGCTAAAAGCTCCTTCGTGCTGAGCAGAAGACAAAGAATATCCACTCTCCAGCTGGTTGGGTCGCGGCGAGCTTTAGAAAATGACTACCAAGAGCCTGTACCTTAAAAGCCATGTATGCGAGAAAAAGAGCAGGAAGCACAAAAAGCAGCACATGTTATGCAGGAAAGACTGGAAGAGTCCAAGAGAAGAGCACAAACGGGTATAGAGGCAATAGAGAGCATGACGGACGAAGAAATACGTGCTGCCATTCAAAAAAACAGAAGAACAGATTGCTGTATATGCGCATGATACAGAGAATAACCCGATTCATGCCTTGATGCTGAAAATATCCCGAGAGCATAAAGCACATCTGGAAGAACGCATGTCGATCCTGCATGCAGGAACATATAGCTCCCTTGAAAGCGTCGCCATATGAAAAGCGTAAAACCGCTGAATATCGGCATATCCCTGGCGACTATGGCCTTTCGAAGAGCTTTGAAAAAGATAAGACAGAACTGACCTCTATCTCAGATCTTCAGCATCTTTGCGCAAAAGAGACTCGTCCTAAAGTCGTTGATTTTTACCTGCGTTCACAGCGAGAGGGGATCAGTACCATCCTTGCAAGAACGCTCACAGAAAATGCCAGTAAGCTACAGCAGGAGTTCTTACGGCGACATTATCATGATGGTGCCTCCATCACGAAGCTTGCCTTATATCTCCCCATTTCTGAACGGCAAATCTATGCTATGCACGAGGGACTGCTTCGACATCTGGCAAGCTTGCTCTTTTATCGCATCAGTACCTTAGATGCCTATCAGCCGCTTATCGTACTCAATCTCTTGAATGTTCTCGATATTCGCATTGCGACGTTTACGCTTTGTACACAGATACCGCTAACAACAGGTTTCATCGAGACATTATATATGGCACGAAAGCGATGCAGGGATTTGCTTCTCTTACAAGAAAAGCACGCCGCAGAGGAAAAGACGAGCGAACTGTCGCACGTCATCTGTACAAAGCTCATGCATCCCTTTGCCACTGCCGCAGAAATTGCAAGCTTGGCAAGTTTGGAAGCCACATCTGCCATACCAGTCAGCAGCGTGCATGCATATTTACGCGAGTATTTGGGAAAAGCAGAAAAAATCTGCGTGATATAAAAACCGCAGTATTTCAATACTGCACACTTGTATACTAGAGAAAGGACCCTCTCCCTCTGGAAGGATGAAAACGGCAATACCATTCCCTTTCACATTGAGACAGCCGAGGCAAAACAAGGGCAGAACGGGCAAGGTGATGCGGTAAAAGCAACACCTTGCCCAGGAAAAAAACAGGACAAGCAGGGCAAGTTCCCCTTGCCCTGCATACAGGAAGTACAAGCCCGATCCCCTTGCCAAATGTTCCGAATCCTTCACGTATCTTTGCAGCGCCTACGCCAGTGGTACAACCACCGACGATCCAGCCACAGCAAGCACCTGTCATCTTACAGCCGAGAGCACCGATGCAGGAAGCTCCGAAAGCAGCAGAAGTGAAGAAAACAGACAGTACAAAGATTGCCTACTTTGGCGACGAAGAAACGCCAAGGTGACAAGGAGGTTTTTATGGCACTTGACATTTTCAAACAGCCCGAAAAATACTCCGATACGACGCGTAAACTGAGTTCGGCAGAAAAAGCGCGTGAAACCGTAGATCGTCGTATTGGCAGTGTAAGCGAGCAGGCGTATAACTGGCGGCGTATCGCATTAGGACTTCTCATTGCCTGTATCGTACTTTCCATTGGACTCACCATTCAATCCCTAAAATCACGTATTATTCCTTACGTCGTGACGGTGGACAAGAGCACCGGTGAAGTAGAAAAAGCAGGCTCGCTCATTGCGCAAGAATATACCCGCAAGAAGCAGAGGTACGTTACTTTATCGGACAGTTTATTCAAAACGCACGAAACCTCCAACTGGATCCCGTACAACAGGACAAGATGCAGGCAAAAGCCTATTCCTTCTTGACGGAAGGTGCGAGCGCGTAAGTACGAGACCATTCAAGAAAAACGAGGGATTCAAAAAGAAATATGCGCTTGTGACCGTTCAGACGAAAATCACAAGCATCAAAAAAATTCCTGATACCGATTCTTATCATGCGGCGTGGGAAGAGCAAGAGTTCACGATTGCTGACGGAAAGCAGACCACGCGCAAATATGAGTGCGTCTTCTCGACGACCATCATCCCGCCGAAAGATGATACCACACTCATCAACAACCCGCTGGGACTTTATATCTCCGATCTCAACTTCTCTTCAGAAATCGGCACAAAGACGGACAGCAAGAAGCCGACCCCTGGCGCAGGAGCCGTCGCACCGTCAAATAAATAAAAAACAGTAATTAGAAAAAAAGGAAATGTTATGCAGGAAAAAAAGGATTCGGAAAAAGTAACAGAAAAAGCCACGATCATGTTCATGGCACTTGTCGCGAGTGCATGGCTCTCAGCCACGCCTATCAGCTATGCAGCAAGCGCACAAAGTGCAGACAAGATCATCACGGAAGCGGCCAGCGCACAGGCTCCTATGAAGAAAACGCTCGATATAAAGCAGGAGAAACGTCCTCAAAAGCAGGAGAAAACGAAAAAAAGCACAAAACCTGCGTCTTCTGTCGCTTCAAAGGAAAAAGAAAAACGAAAAACCACGCAAGAAAAGCGATCGCGAGGAACTTGCAAAACTGCGTGAAAAGCTTTTGACCATGAGTGACACACAAGCAGACATACTCCAATTCCTCGACCGCATGAGCGAACGCCTCGATGCGATAGATCGCCTACATGATCGGTATCGCTCTTATGCCACAAGTTCGGTGAGTGCAACGGGTTATACGCAGGATGCCATCGATGCGAGAGGCGACTCAACCGTGACCTTTGCTTATGCGCCGAATCAACTCTACAAAATTTACTGTCGGCGTGGCTATATCACGGATCTAGCCTTTCGCAAAGGCGAATCTGTCACTTACGTAGGAGGTGGTGACACATCCTCTTGGGCAATTTCAAAAGCAACGGTGGACGGCACACCGCATATCTACATCAAGCCCGTTGTTGAGACAAGCACGACCAATCTTATCGTCAACACCAGCCGAAGAAGTTATCAGATCATCGTGCATAGCACGGATTGGTACAATCCGATGGTGAACTGGACGTATGCTGAGGAAGATGCAAAGGAACAGCAGAAGAAAAAAGATAGCTCGGCAGCTGTGATGCCCTCTGCTTCTGCCTTGGCAAATCTTGATCGGCAGTTCAAAGTCAAAGGAAAAGCGCAGGAATATATGCCGATTTCTGTTGCAACAGACGGTGTTCATACTTATTTGGAATTTAACAAAGCACCACGTACACAAGTGCCGCTCTTCATAAAAACGCAGAACGAGCACAAATTCTCCATTATTAACTACAAGCAAAAAGATAACTACTACATCGTGGATGCCGTCTTTGAAAAGGCACAGCTTCGTGTCTCAGAAAAGGATCGCGTCACGATTGAACATAAGAAGGCATAGCATGGAACGTTATATCAAGGAGGTACTTCCATGGATAAGATTAAGAAATTCTTCCTGAACATGAAAACACATTTTCGTCGGAATAATCCGCACGAGGAAACCACCGAATCACAAGAAACCGAAGATGCCGTCTTCGCCAAAAGACGAAGATCCTTCAAAGCAAACGATGAACAGTGGTGAACACAAGCCCATTTACGGCATTAACCGCAAAATTATCGCTGGTCTTGCCATCGCCTTTGTGCTCATCTTCAGTATGAGCTATGCTTTTTCAAAACGAGCGATAATGGCAAACCATCCGCCAAAGCACAGCTTCCGCATTCCGCACAAACACCATCGGAAAAAACAGAGGGAAAGAAGCAAGAGGAAGGTTCGGAATACAAGAAACTCTACGATCAGAGAAATGCGCAAAATCAGCAAACGCGAGGCGCAAACGGTGCAACGACATCAAGTGATGCTAAAAATGCACAGACACAAATCAAAGCTGCGTCAGAGAATACAAAAGAAGGACAGCAGAACACGGCACAAGGTACACAAGGACAAACACCTGCTATGCCTCATATCGTGCAGACCGCAGAATCAACACCTACACAGGCACCAGCATCTGCTGCACAAGCACCAGCTGCAAGCAAAATAAGCGAAGCTCAGCAAAAGGCCGCAGAACTCGAAAAACGTTTCGCCTCGGCGATTGATTTTGCACTTGGTGGACAAAACACAAAGGATGCTGCAGCGACGGCATCTGCAGCACCCCCATCGACAACGGCAGTACCGACGCTTCTGCCAACCAGTGCATCGGCCTCTCCAGCCAGTACAAATATGCTTCAGCCCGCTGCGCTCTCCCCTGCGTCTTCCAGTCCTTATGTGATTCAGGCAGGCACCTTGATTCCCGCTATGCTGTTTTCGGGCATCAATACCGATACACCTGGTCAGGTTGTTGCACAGACGACAGCAGATGTTTATGACAGCTTTACACAGACGAATCTTCTCATACCTGTAGGCTCTCGCCTTATTGGTACCTATCGCGACGGGAGAGGAACTCGGGAATGGCCGCGTAAACGTTACGTTCTCAACCATCATCTTCCCATCTGGCGAAACCTTCGATATAGGCGCCTCCATCCTAGCCGTTGATGGCGCCGGCTACAATGGACTAACGGGCAAAGTACATCGTCACACCATGCGCAGCCTTGGAGCCGGCATGTTCTCGAGTGCAATTGCCGCCCTTGGCAGCCTTGCCAGTGGTAATACAAACTCCTCTGATACGTATTCCGGTGGTCAGATTGCGATGCAAGGTGCCATGGCAAACCTCGTGCAGGCAACGTCACGTCTCTTTGATCGTGGTTCGGATCATCCGCCAACGGTCAAGATCGAACCGGGGCATACCTTCCAACTTTTCGTCGTTCAACCCATTGCTTTTGGCGAAGGTATTTGATATTTAGAATATGAAAAAATAAGTGAAAAATGAATGTTAAAGACGAATATTCGAGGGTGGTCATTTTGACCACCTCGAATAAAAACTATAAAGATATTCATATTAATATTAAACAATGGAAATAATAAGGGATATAGCGGTGATATAATAGATAAAAAAATAAACACTAAGAGAGGGATGAATTATGCAAGACATTGAAGACAAAGATAGAATAAAACTTTTTGCCATATGTGGCGCCATTCTCATCCTTGCCTACCTCATAGGAAATTGGGTCTCTGTCGAGTATATTGCGTCACTGCAAGATTATGATCCTGCATTACCAGGGCATCTTTATGACGAGATCTTCTCCCCTTTTTCGCTTTACATTTGGCGCGGCAATACAGAAGTCATGGAACGGATGGGGACAGAGGTTCGTAGGTATTCCCTGCTTGCCTGGATATTTTATGCCTTCGGTGTCTTTTTGTCGCTATCAGACCTATCGAGGTATGCGACGGATGTCAAAGTCACGGCACCGCTGGATGGGCCAAAAAGAAAGATATCATAAAGGCAGGACTAGAGGCAAAAGCATCGGGCTTCGTGGTTGGCATCAATCCATTCACGAAAAAGCTCATGCTGCATAATGGACCAGAACACGTGCTTTTGGTTGCTCCGACGCGTTCCGGCAAAGGTGTCTGCAATATGATTCCGACAGGCATTTGCTGGAAGCATTCGATTTTCTTTTTTGATCCAAAGGGAGAACTTTGGAATTTCACGGCAACCTGGCGACAAAAAGCTTTTAAACAGAAAGTGATGAAATTTGAACCGCTTTGTAAAGATAATTCTGCGGCAAAGTGGAATCCTTTTGCAGAAATAGACTTCCAGTCCTTTGAAGAACTGACGGACGTTTCCACCATCTCAGAAATGATGGTGAAGACCGGTGAAGGAGGCAAAAAAGATCCTTTCTGGGAAAAATTCTGCTTCTGCACTTCTAAATGGCATCATTCTTCACCTTCTCTACAAACATCACCAAGAAGGACGCTTACTTCCCTGTCCCTCCGATGTCATGACCTTTCTTTCTACGCCGACAATGAGCACACAAAAGTTATTTGCGAGCATGAAACAGTATCCGCATATCTCAGAAGAAGAGTTCTTAGAGATGAATGGGAAAAAGAATGTCCTTAAAAGAAATATACGGAGAATACATCGAAGACTTTCGCCCGTTCGCCAAGGCATGTCCTGCGTTTGCTGACGCCGTTGAGAAAAACAACGAAGTCCGCATAGCTTATGAGAAAGCCATTTCGGAAGGACGCGAGAAGGAAGCTGTACAGCCGCGACGAACCTTGAACTTTTGCAGGAGACCCTTCGTTATCTAAAAATACGAAACAAAGGATGAGTCGGAAAGACGCCACTTTGATTTTTTTCTGCACCTGATTTGTCACTGGCCAATAATAAGGAAGAAATCGAGACGGCCATCCAAGGACACATGGATGGCAAAGGACCCTGGTATCTTCTTTTGGTGCATCCAAAGGTTGCTGAAGCAGCTGCCAACATCTACAATGGCGCAGAGCAGACGAGTGCATCTATCCTGCAAACAGCGCAAACCTCCATGGCTGTCTACCAAGATCCGCTGGTACGAAAAAATACAGCAACCTCAGACTTCACCGTGCGAGACTTACTCGATCCAAGGCAAGAAATATCACTGTATCTTGTTCTTCAGCCAAACGATATTGAAAAATTGCGCCCGATCTTGCGTCTTTTCATCAATACCATGCTGGCAAAGCTCGTTCGCGATATGGAGTTTGAGGAAGCAAAGAAAGGACAAGACGCAAAGAACAAAGAAAAGCCGAAGAAACAACGTCTGCTGCTCATGCTCGATGAGTTTCCTCAACTCTATAAGCTCGAATCCATTGAGCGTTCCCTTGCCATCTGTGCAGGCTATGGGGTCAAGATTTGCGTCGTTGCACAAAGCATGGGACAGCTGAACAAAAATCTATACCAAGGAAAACGCGATCCCTGGCAACTGTCATGTGCAGATCTACTTCACGCCAACGCTGGAAGACGGAGGTGGCACAGCAAGAACACTTTCGGAAACGCTCGGTGAAAAGACCATACATTCTTTCTCAAAGTCTACGTCTGGCGAGATATTCAAAGGTTCGACTTCAACGTCAAACATGGCGAGAAAATTGATGACACCAGATGAAGTGCGCCGCATGCCACAGGACCGTGAGCTTGTCTTTATTGCAGGATTTCGTGCTATCTATGGGTACAAACTCCGCTACTATGAAGAGCCGTTCTTCAAAAAGCGCATTTTTCCACCACCGCTTTTTCTCCGATACGGCTACCAAGATACAGAGCTACCAAAACCTCTTTGATGTACACGCTCTGGAACGCAAAAAGATTGAAGAGAAGCGTGAGAAAGTTGCCAGTGTACGCAAGGCACGGGAAGAGAAAGACAAATTGGTAGAAAAACAGCAGGAAAGCGAGGAAAAAGTAGATGCACCAAAAACCGATCAGCCAAAAACCAACGATAATGCGGAAAATCCAACAATCTCCGTTCAAAAAGAAAAGCATGACGGAACGGAAGGGGCAGAAAACTTGCACCCCATTGTACGGAAAACGCTAAGCGAGAAAGAAAAAGTCAACAACTCTTTCAAAAGGCATGTGTGCGTTTTGAAGAGGAGATGTGTAAGAGAAGGGAGGAAGAGGAGAAAAATGGCAACACAGACATTGGATAAAATCGTATGGGAGCGTCGTTTGCAGATTTTGGAAACTAGTCTAGGCGCAGACATCATGCACTATATGCACCAAGATGATGTGACGGAAGTCATGGTCAATCCAGATGGGAAACTATGGATTGATCGCTTTGGTGTAGGATTTGAGGATACAGGGATTCGTATGGATCCCGATAAAACCAAACGTGTTATCTATGCAATTGCAGACCTTTCCGGCAATACCATCAATCTAAAGGTGGATCCGTCCCTACAGGCAGACATTCCTGCGTCGCGCCTCTTTTCGAATTGTCGCTTTCAGGCAGAACTTCCCGGTCTCGTAGACGCACCCTCTTTTAACATCCGTAAGCATTCCAAAAGTGTCTATACCCTTGCAGATTACGTCACGCAAGGGTCGATGACGAAAAGTCAGCACGATGCCATCATCGCTGCTATTCACAATCACCGAAATGTCATCGCGGCCGGTGGTACGGCAAGTGGGAAAACGACGCTCCTGAATGCCATTCTGGCAGAGATCTCGACGCATGGCGAGCGTATCATCACGATTGAGGATACCAAGGAATTGAAGTGCACCGCAGAAAACTCTGTGGCACTCACCACCATGGAAAATATCGATATGGATGCGCTGCTAAAAAAGACCTTGCGACTATCGCCAAATCGTATCGTTGTCGGCGAGGTGCGAAGCAAGGAAGCCTTGACACTGATTGACGCCTGGAGTACTGGGCATCGTGGTGGATGCTCGACCGTACACAGCGACAGTGCACTTGAGACACTCTTCCGCTTAGAGGGTATGATTTCCCGTGTCTCTATCACGCCACAGCAAGCCTCTATTGCTCGTGCAATTAACGTCATCGTCTATATCGCCAAGCGAGCAGCTGTAAGACGTGTAGAAGAAGTCATCGCCGTGGATACTTGGGATGCAGGAAAGGGTGAATATATTGTCCATCGCCTTGATGATCCGAAAGAGATGAAATATTAAACCGGATTTGCTATAATAAAAAGGAAATAACTATATGGATGAAAGTGGAACAAAGAAACTGACGGTCTTCCGATGGCGTCAGAGACATCCTGAGGGAAGAAAAGCAGATTGTGTATGTGACACAGGACTGACGAAGCCGACCGTCTATAAGTGTTGGGATGAAGCATCGCCGATTAACTTTCAGGAAGCTGATCGGGAGAGGTTTGTTAGCCTACAACAACAGCTACGACAAGAAATATCCCAGATGACTCCTAGGAAAATGCCTGCTTCAGACAAAGAAAAAGCAGGCAATGAAGAAAACAGATACAAGAATCCATCATAAGCGCTCTGTTGCTCTTGTCAAAGAAGCTTTCGGCGATGCTTGGTGAAGTATACGGTTATGTTTTGGGATTCTCCAACAGCTGTTGAAGATCAAATGAGATCTTCAGGGAAAGAATAGATGAAAAAAATAAGTGAAAAAAATGAATGTTAAAGACGGATATTCGAGGTGGTCAAAAATGACCACCTCGAATAATAAAGGAAAATATTCATAACAATAATGAGTAGATTTATTTATCGGTATAAAATAAACAATCTAAGATAAATAAATTAAAAAAATAAGAAAGCGAGGAAAGCTGATGCAATATATCTCAGGTCTTCACGCGCTGAACGTACCTTGTCATTTAGAAACCTGTGGTGACTGGCATCTGACACCTCCTGTTTCCGAACAGCATCCTCTGTTATGGAACAGCAGGCGTTCCCTCTTCGGAGAAGAAGGCATTGAAAAGGACGTGAATATCATGGACGAATCTATCCGATTGCCAATCACATTCGTGCTTGTCTTGACATGCTGCAGGCAGGCGACTTCTCGAATCTGCAAGGTATGCGTCATGACTATATTTGCATCGATAGATACGACGACAAGATCTTCCATGATGTTTGGAAAATGCGTGTACTTCCCCATTGGGAAGCCATCGATCATTTTATGGAAAAGGAATATCTGATGAAATGGGTACGCTTTCGAGAGGAGCAGAAGAAAGATGGACTCAGATAGGAGGCAGCCTTATGCTCTATACTTACAATGACTACTTACGAGACTTATTGAAGGATCAGCCTTGTGTTCTCGCCTATGATACAGCAGCAGAATATCTTGGACTGTCCAATGGCTTCCTGACACATGATCCTGCACAAATCTTTGTCATGGTTCCACTTAACATAAAAGACACCGAGGAGTTTCTTGTTCCTACCTTTCGATACATCGCCTATGAGAAAAAAGGAGGACTTTATTGCACAACGGTCAATCAGACTATTAACGACTTACTGCGTGCAGATGGAGATAATCAGGTGATTCAAGAAGCACTTGCTAATTATTATGATATGTATGGAGAAAGTTTCGATGGACTTACCATTGATGCCGACCTAATACCACGATTCAATCGGTATAAGGAATGGGCTCTTGAATATTATACTGAGGTTATTTGATATGCGTTAGGTCTCCCGTCTCGACATCGTCGAGCTGCAACCGCCGGCGATATTCGCGGAAGTCACCGCCGAACGTAACGAGACGCCGTTTGAAGATCGCCTGATAGAGTTTGCGAAGTGCTCTCGTCGCCTGTTCCTTGTCTGCAACTTTCAAGATGTCGTGCATCTTGACCGGATATTTTGCTAGCCTTTCAGAGGAACGAAGAATCAGTTGCGCGATGCACTCAGCTACAAAAGGCTTTGAACATTACGACTACATCACATCGACGCAAAAAGATCCGCTGATCGATAAGAATACCTTAGCCGATCTTTGTTTGCAGATGTTCGACAAACTTAATTTGCTCTATACAGCCGATGAAGCACAGTCGATACAGGGAGGAAAAAGAAGCCTCAAAATCATTGCGGCATCGGAAAACACACGAAAGGTAATGAAAAATACTTCTATTATAAAAAACCGCAGGATTTTAACACTGCGGTTTTTATAATAGAAGAAGAAGAAGGTTCAGATCTCTTGCAATTTACTCAGATAGGAGGGAAGATCATGAAATTTTTCAGAAAAAGTGAGGCATGCGGTAAAACAGGTCTTTTGCAGAAAAAGCTTGCACAGATACGCAGTATCACCAAAGCAGGATGTGAAACAGTTTGCTAAAGATTGTGCCCCGACAGCAATCTACCTTGGCTTTTATGCCATGTCAGGTGTAGCACATGCATCCGAATCCGTGGGAATTACGCCAGTGCAGAAACCACTTCAGGTGGTTACGACAGCACTCACAGGCCCCATCCCCATCCTTGTCACTGGTGGCGGCATCGCGCTCGGTGGTATGAGCTGGGCTATGGGCTGGGAACAACAGGCCGTGATGCGTGGCGTCAAGGTTGCTGGTGGCGGCGCTATCGCCATGGCAGCAGGACAGTTCATGTCTTCGACGATCTCCGATGGCAAGTCTGTCACAGGACTGCTTTTCTAAAGAGGTACAGCAATGGAAGAAAAAATGCAACGAAATCTCTTGGACGCATCTTCCCGTCTTTCGTTCGCTGACGGAAACGATTTTATACATGGATGTTCCGCGTGAGTTCATCATTTGGAATCTTGGCATTGCAGCGTTCTTTTTGCTTTGCTTCGGACTAAAGTTTTGGCCGATTCTCGTGATGAACGTCATCGCACATTTCACGGTTCGTTATTTTTCTTTGGAAGATGCGCAGTTTTTTGAATGCTTCCACCGGTATTGGGCAGAGCGCGACTATTACGCGGCATAGGGTACGAAAGAAGGGGAGGCTATGCACTCGTGGAAAGAATTTGACCTCACGCCCAAAGGCATTGAGGATTGGATTTCCTGGTACGCTCTAACACGTAAAAATGTTATGCGCTGCAAGGATGGCAGCGTCCTCGGCATGATTCGTTACCAACCGTTTGAGAAAGAGCAAGATGAAGACCCGCAGGAGATTGCCCTCTTAACACATCTTTCCAAAGGTTGGACGCTATGGATCGACGATACTTTCACGGGAAAAGAGACGGTGCATACGCTCTTTCTTTCTTGGAATCCATTTTTATACCATGGGAGGGAAGACCGAAAACGGCATCAGCGGCAATGTCACGAAAGATGACGAAGTCGATCAGACCTTTGCTCTGGATTTGGAAAAGTTCAAGGCATGCTTTCCCAAGGAAGCAAATCCGACGATACTTTGCTATCAAGCCTATATAGATAGTCTCATGCAGTCGCTTACCATTGGTCGCTGTCAAAAGACCATGCCTGCCGTTCCCGTTGACCTCGATGTTTATCTCACCTACCAATTACCCTTTGATTTTTCGAAGAACCAAGTACATCTAGGCGACGAAGTTTTCCTTGTCCTTTCGGTCCCCTCTGCCGTAGGGCAGCATACCCCCGCTATCCAGCGGACACTATTCGGACTGCGAGAGGCAGGGGCTTCCCTATCGGCATGTAGAGCGTATCCTTTGTTTCAGCAAGAAAGAGGCGCAGAAAGAATACACGAAGTACATGGAGCGATGGTGTCCATCCAGGCAGTATATGCAGGACTTCCTCACCGAAGACCTGCACGGAAATCTCTATGGATGGTACAACCACCAAATCATCCTTCTGATCCCCAGCGTAGAATACGCACGCGCTGTCCAATATATCACAAAAATTTTCTATGAAGAAGGCATGCTCTTTCAGATAGAAGACTTTGATGCCAAGGACTTTTGGTGGGGAGCCCTGCCCGGCATCTTTCGTGCAGGGCTAAAGCCACCGATTTGCGACTTTGAAAGTATAAAGGATCTTCTAAAAACCAAAGAAAAGAAAGATAGCTCCGCGTCACAGGGAAAGCGAAAGAAAGGGGAACGCGAATGTATCGACAAAACTTATTTCGTAAACGAAAGTTTCCTTTTCGGCATTATGCCCTTTGGACGATTAACCCATGTCGAAGTCGCAGGCTTCCGTGTGGCCGTCTGTATTAATAAGACAGGCAGTCTCATGGCAACGTGGAAATATCGTGGACCCGACCTTGATTCTTCCGTCGAGGAAGAACTCATCGTCATAACCAATCGTTTACAAGCAGAGATTGCAGCACTGAAAACGGATACGGTGCTTTACTTTGAATCGCAGCGCGTGCCGTCCACTGCCTATGAGACAACCGATCACTTTCCCGATCCCGTGACGCGTGGGATAGATGCTGAACAGCGCCGTCTTTTTTCCAGCGGCATGTACTTTGAATCAATTTCTACATGACGCCGAAATGCTTCCACCGAAGGATCGACAGGGAAAAAGCTCAAAGAGTTCATCATTGAAGGGGCGAGAAAAAGAGCTGACAAAGGCAGATGATGTCTTAGATGGTTTTGCCGAACAGGTTTATAAGCTCTATGCTGCCCTCAAGAATCTTCGCATTGAAGTGGATTTTTTAGATGAGGACGGACTGATCTCCTATCTGCATTCAACGGTATCGGAGACGGCAAGACCACTCAAGTATCCTAAGACGCACTTCCTCCTCGATCATTATCTCTATGATTCTCCGCTCTACGGTGGCTTAGAGCCACAGCTCGGCAAGAAACATATGCGTGTCATCTCACCGATTTCTTACGGCACAGAGACGATCTTCGGCCTGCTCGATGAGTTCAATCGCCTAAGTTTTTCCTTTCGCTGGTCAACACGTGCTTGCTGTATGTCGAAAACAAAAGTGGCATCGGAGCTTGATACCGAGCGCAGAAAATGGAAAGGCAAGCTGCAGTCCATTACCTCCACCATCGTTGACGCGACATTTCGTGGCGGAGAACAAAACGCCGACAACATCGATGACGTTGCTGTTGACCGTATCGGCGAGGTTCGTGAAGCGATCAACGCCGTCGAGGGCGATCATATCTCCTTTGTTTATTACACCACCGCCATTATCGTTATGGATGAAAGCCGGGGAAGCTGTCGAGGAAAAAGCAAAACTTATTCGTCAGATCTTCACCGAGAAAGGCATGAAGAAAGTCAAGATAGAAGACTTCAATGCTGTGGACGGCTTTCTTGGGTGCGTACCTGGTCTTGTCGGTTCAAATATTCGTCGGCCGATGATTTCAACGGGCAACCTCGTACACATGATGCCGCTTGCGCTTGCATGGGCCGGCAACGCTTGGAACAAACACCTAAACGCACCACCGCTGCTTTATACACAAACAGATGGCGCAAGTCCCTTCCGTTTAAACCTGCACATTAAGGACGTCGGGCACTCGCTCGTCATCGGGCCGACAGGTTCCGGCAAATCCGTTCTCTTAAACACCATTGAGGCACAGTGGCGCAAGTATCCGAATGGACGCGTCATCGTCTTTGACAAGGGCGCAAGCTCTAAGGTGCTTACCTGCGGCGTACATGGAAAGTTCTACGACATCGGAAAAATCCAAAGCACTCTCTTTCCAACCGCTCGTCAACATCGACGATCCGGATGAGCGACAATGGGCACTCGATTGGCTATGCGACTTTCTAAGTGAAGAGGGCATCCAGGTACTGCCAGAACATAAGGCATTGGTTCGTGACAGTCTTGCAACCGTTGCTGGTATGGAAAAGAAATATCGAACCATCACAACGTTCATTTCTTTCCTGCAAAGCAACGATTTAAAGGAAGCTTTCTATCCACTGGCACTGACCGATAAATCCGGCAACAAAGGAGAATACGGAGAAATCTTTGACAGCGACGAAGATCACCTCTCGATTACGAGCTGGCAGTCTTTCGAGATGGAGACTCTCATGAACGCCAAGCGTATTGTCGCCTCGACGCTCATGTACATCTTCCATCGTATTGAAGACGTGGTAAAGAACAATAAGCTGGAAGGGCAGGGACCGACGCTCATCGTTCTTGATGAATGTTGGGTTTTCTTCCAGAATCCGATGTTTGCTGAGAAGATCAAAGAGTGGCTCAAGACGCTCCGTAAATACAATACGAGCGTACTCTTTGCCACACAAAGTCTGGACGATGTGGCAAAAAGCGCGATTTTTCGATACCGTGCTTTCTTCCTGCCAGTCACGCATCTTTCTTCCCGATAAACTCGCTATCACTGAATCACGGCAGGAACTCTACCGAAGCTTTGGTCTTAACCGCCAGCAAGTCAGTCTCATTGCACATGCACAGGCACAGCGCGAATACTACTACGATGGCCCGAGTGGATCGCGTCTTTTTCAACCTCGCCCTTGACCTGTAGCCCCTTTACCCTATCCTATGTCGCCGTCAGTGATGTTGCACTGGCTAAGTGCAAGCGCATCTTGGACACCTACGGACTCGAACGGTTCAACGAAATGTGGTGGAAGGAGAACGAACTCGAACTTCCGGACTATCCAAGAGAGGAGGCCATCGCGATATGATCGAGCTGCTATTTCTGTTCATCGTGCTCATGATTTGCTATTTTGCCATTCGTGTCAACCGCATAGAACTACGTATGAACATGCTTGAAAAGGCACTCAACGATGGCATCAAAGACGGCAAAATTCATACTGAGGCCATCGGTAAACCCTTTGGTGGAGAATCCCTAGGTGTACGTGACTTCTTCCGTGCCATAAAAGACGCTTGGAAGAGAGCCTAGTGAGGTAGCCTATGATGGAACAACAAACAGCAAAGGCGCTATACCAACAGTATGTACGGGAAAAGGGAAACCTTCGCCAGATCATCGAGCAAATTGAGCGTCAAATTCTTCAAAAGATGCATAGGGAAGGGTACCATCTGGACTTTCTTCGCACAGCAACTCGAGATAGCCGCATTATTCTTCTCACAGCAGATGAAGAGGAACGCAATGATTTTATCAGAAATATTCTGCCGGAAGGTGCTCCCGAGAAAAAGATCGTCGCCGAATCCCATAAGACGTTTCAACGAGCTTTATGAAGGGACTCTTACCCGTATAGAAGCATCGTTTCGCCGCGCTGATCAAGAAGCCCTTAAAGAACTCAGCAAAAACTTTCCTTTCGATGAAGTACGCGAAGCTTACCGAGGCGAGAGTCTTTTCCGTCAACTTGCCGGCAAGGGCAATGCCTTTGGCATACGCTACGAACACGGCATTCTGAAGGGACATGCAAGATCGCCTGCAAAGCCTTGCAAAAAGCGAGGTAAGCACCATGCAGGATGATTTCCAGCAGATCTGGCAGGTATGGGAAAGTAAAGCAGGCGTGCCGCTTCCCTATCGAGAAGGACGTGCGCTTGCAGCGTTTCTCAAAAAGACCGGCGCAAGTGAACAGACCCTACGGGAACTTCTTGAAAAAGCTACAGCCTATGCAGGACGTGACAAGACTGCCTACGTACAGCGCATCGCGAAAAGAAGTCATTCGCGAAAAAAACATGTATACCAAAGACTGCGCACTCTGCCGACAGAGCCGGAAAAACTAGAGGAACTAGAACTGTCAGCCATCTTCTACCCCATCTTTCTAAAAAAAAAGGATGGAACGGCTTCCCGGCGAGCAGTTCTTAACCTATCAGGATGAACTCGTCGTCGCAAATATGCTGCGCGATATAGGCGTTCCCCCGACGATACTTAAGGCAGGCTTATATCTGTCGCCTGCCCGGCAAACACCAGGGCTAGACCACGACCTGGCAGCAAAGAGACTGTTGGGGGAAATAGGCGCGACGCCTTTTGTCACAGAAGACCAAGACTACGCACGCAGCAAAGACATCTACTGCAGACTGCTGGTTGACTGTGACAACGCCCTTATTGCACGAAAGGCAGACTTTAGCGTATATGACAGGCGCGAAAACTATAACATTTACGCCACGCGAAAGCTCTTAGAGGAATATGGCGCAAGCGAAGAAGAGGTTCTCGATATTCTTGAGGCGTATGGCGGCATTCCCGAAGAAGAGCGAAGCCAAGAGAATCTCAAGCACATCATAGAAAAGGCGCGTGAAAAGAACGGCGGAAGATGCGCTGCTTTCCCCTGAAGAGGAAACCGCCGCTGTAGTCGATGCCGATGCAAAAAACAAAGAATCTCCCGAGATTTGGAAGGCGACGTAAAACAACGCGATAACGAAAAGGTCAGAGACTGCGGAGAAAAAAAGGGGAAAGAAAAAGAGGACAACACCGTTGAAAAAACAGTGACAGAAACCTTAATAGAAGAACCGATTGGCATAGCCGTTACTGCGGCTTCTATTGCGATTCCTGAGGTAGGCGCAGCCGTCACTGCGATGAAAACCGCCTCGGCCATCAAAGAAGTCGTATCTCCTTCAGAAAAAAAGGAAGAAAAGGTACGCAAGTCCAATGTACGAGAAACGCGCCAACGCGTCCGAAACTATTCGTTTGAGACGAAGCGCGAAGGTGATGAAGGCGCCGATGAGATCTATACGAAAATGCGCTGAGGAAATCCAAGAAGCCACAGGAACCGAACATAACGATGCCGTAGATGAGCAGCTGATTCTCTACCTTTTTAACCAAGGATACCGGGAAGAAGAGATAGAAAATGTTCTTGACAAAAACTCACCGGTACCGAGACGAACGCATCAGGCAAACTACGGTAAGAGTAAGATCGCTTATACCAGGAAGAGACATCCGGAAAAAATGTCCAGCTCAGCGCGAGGCAATTGATCGTCAAGCACGAAACTATTTGCAAACAAAAGGAGCGTGAGGGCAAGACAATGACGGAATACGATCGAGTCCTTATCCGCCAGAAAGATCCTGTCGGCGTACCGCAATGATGAAAAAAACGGTCGATTCGGTGCATAAAAAACAGGTGCGATGGTTCGGCTAGGCAGGTTCATCGCACCTGTTTTTTATGCTCGCCCCTCGAAGGGATAAAAGTTCAACCAGAAAGGAAGTGACACATCATGTTCCGTACGCTCCGCTGGCCTGCCAAACGCCTCCAATCCATCGTCATTGCAGGCTGTATCCTAGGCATCGTCACGCCGATCGGCGCCATGGCAATCTCAAGCACACCTTCAGAAGCAGCGGTTGCCGTCATCGATCAGAGGAACATCCAGGAAGCCATCAAGACAGCCATTCAGACAGCGAAAATTCTCACCACCGAGCAAAAGGAGCTGGCGCTTCAGATCTTAGATGCCAAGAAGCTTTCGCCCAAAATGCTCGTTAAGTGGTTGGGAAAAATTGGCGATGGTGGTGGCTGCTTTGGCACCGGTCGAGTCGAAATACCGCTGGACGTCCTGAAAGAGAAAGGCGATATGCCTGCCGTCTTAAATGTCAATACCAAAGCCGTTGAGATCTTCCGCAACGAGATCGGGACGATCGAAGATGCCATGACGGGCAAGAAGACCCTCTATGACCTCTACATGCAGAGCGCGAAGAACAAGAAAGCACCTGACGCCACCTACCAGGCATCGGCAGAACGTGCGCAAAGCCTCGGGCAAAGTGACGAAGCAGACGCAGGAAGTTGTCAAGGAAGCCATGGAAGCAGCAAAGAATGCGGAAGGAGAACAGCAGATCATGCAGGCCGGCATCCAGATTCAAGGTGCGCAGGCACTCCAAGGTGCAGACACCAACGAACTTCTCGCCAACATTCTTGCGATGGAGGCAGAGAAATACTACATAGAGAACGTAGAAAAGCCACCGAGGAAACGCGCAACCGTGCGACTGGTCAAAAGTTCGTGAATTTTGCGAACAAGTGACGAGAAAGGAAAGAATAGATGAAAAAAATAAGTGAAAAAAATAAATGAAAAGTGAATATTCTAGATGGATATTCGAGGGTGGTCATTTTGACCACCTCGAATAATAAAGGAAAAATATTCATAACAATAATAAACGGAATTATTTAACAGGGTAAAACAAACACTATAAGTTGAACTGATAAAAAAATGCGAAAGCGAGGGGGACGCTGATGCGAAAACTTAGAACTTTGATAAGGAGATGTGCCACGTATCGCGATCTCCTTTGGCTCGGACTCATCCTTTTTCTCGTGATCTTCACGAGGATGCATGTCGGCTTTGCGACCGGCGAAGGTTCCGAGCAGATTGTAGCGCCGGCACAGGACTGGACGGCACGTTTGATACCAAACTCAAAGAGCTTGCCTTAGGTGCGATCAAGGCGATGCAGATCGTCCTGCTCATCATGACGGCGATTGCTGGCATGATGATCACCTTCGGACTTGAAGAGGGGAAAAAATTTCTGTGGCAGGTCATGCTCGGCGCAGGCCTTGCCATCAACTCGGTGGTTTCCTGCTTTCCGACACAGGAATTTGGGCGATGGCCGACCAGTCGGCACCTTTGACCAAGCCGCCAGTGTATCAGCCGGATTTGAATGCCGATCTATCGACGACAAAGATTCTCGGCAGCTTCATGGATCACTATACCAAGAACGTCATCGTACCCGGCGCAGCAAATATTTTGCCATTCTGTTTAAAACTCCTCATTATCCTCACCGTGGTACAGGCTTCTTGGGAACTGTCCATGAAGTTTATCTCCGGCGACAAGCTGCAATACCTCATCTCCATCATCTTAAAGCTCGGCTTCTTCATGTTTCTCATGATGCATTGGATGGAGTTCATGCAGGCGCTGATGGATGGTTTTGAAAGCATCGGTATTCACGCCGCAGGCGGGGATGGGATGCCCAGCGATATGGTAGATTCCTTCTACCGACCTGCTGTCAAATTTGTCGCAACGATCTTTGCCGGACTGACCGGTGCAGACCCGGAAACCGTTTTCGATGGAACGGGACCTACTGTCGTAGGTGCAGCCAAAGGCGTCGGAAAAATGATATCTTCGCCCATCATCACCCTGCTCGGTGTCATCACCATCGTCATTGTCTGCTTCTGCTTCTTCATGGCGGCGCTGGAACTCTTCATGGCACGCGTTGAGTTCTTCACCATGGCCTTGATGACGATTCCCTGCCTCGCCTTTGGTACCATGAGCAAGTTCAACTTCCTCACCGAAAAAGCGATCGGCTGTATGTTCAACTGTGCGATGAAGGTCTGTGTCATTGCCTTTCTCGCTATTTCTACCACGCCCTTTGTCGAATCGCTTCATGCTGGACGCCAGCAAGAAAGACGAAAGCTTTCCAGTGATGCCGGTTCGCTTCTGCAGGCCGTCTTGGCATCGCTGATGATCTACATGCTCATCAAGAAAATTCCTGCGCTCATCTCCACGCTGCTCAACGGTGCACCACAACTTGGTGGCTCGGACATGATCGGCTCATTGAAGAGTGCGGCAGGAACCGCAGCTGCCGTAGGTTCTGCTGTGGTTACAGGAGGTGCTACCAGCGCCGGTAAAGTCGCCGCGAGCAAAGGCCGCCGGTGGAGGTACCCTAAAAGGAACGCTCTCACAGCTCGGCCGCGACTTCGTCATGAGCCGAAGTCCGGTACAGTCGTATCGAAGTGCCGTTTCAAACTTCCGCGACAACAAGGATCAGACGGCCAGCCATAACCTCAGCATGATGAAAAAAAGGCGTTACCATGCGGCAAAGAAGCGCAAAAAGGCGGCAATGGCGGCAACGATGCGAACGGCAACGGTAATGGTAATGGTGGAGGACAGGGGACAGGGCTGCACAAGGGCAGAATGCATCTCAGAGAAAAGATGATGATAATTAAACAGTGAAACAATAAAAAGCAGGGGCATCTGCCCTGCTGTCACATGCTCTTGCCTTAGGAAGTGAAATCTCTTTTCGAGAAGTTCCATCGAGCTTTCCTCAATTTTTCGAGGCGTTCACGCATCTCCCTTGTTTTCCTCACGCAACTGCTTCACAATCTGAAGCATCTTGTAAATCATATTATTGTTTTTACCAGCGACATCTTGAATATCTCGGATGATAAAAACCATATTCATCATTGGCTGAATCATCCCGTCATTGCCGATGGCGTAGAGGTCGCCAATCATAAGCGGCGCTTTTCTCGGATCCTTTGCGATTTCTTCCTGCCGTCTGCGTTCAGCCTCTTCCGCTTCTCGTTCCTTTTTGCTCTTGCCAAAAAACAAACCCACAATGGATACCTCCTTTATCGTCTTCGTTCCTTTTTCTTAAGGGTACCATAAAAACACACCGAATTGCCAGCACAATTTTCATAATCTTCCAATGACTTCTACGAAAGGAGCGCAATACTATGACGAAACGAAGGATACGAGTACGTCGCGCACTTCTTGCGCTCCTGTTCCTCATTCCGATCGTTCTTGTCACCGCAGGCTGGACGCGCCCTGCGGCTGGACCAACGAGTTCTCCCTATGGCTGGCGTTACCATCCAAAAACCGGCGAGTATAAAAAACACAAAGGCGAAGATATTGCGGCGACGATATGGAGATCCCGTGCATGCCGCAGCCTGCAGGGCAAGTGATACAGGGCATGGGATAGAAATGATGGTTACGGCAACACCATTGTCATTAATCACATGAACGGTTATTTCACAAGATATGCCCACCTATCCGCTTTCTTTGTTGCCGATGGTCAAATTGTCCAAGAAGGCCACTCATTGGCCGCGTCGGTGATACGGGTGTCGCCACAGGACCACATCTGCACTTTGAGATTCGCATTGGTAACGAGTGGGGAGAGGATGTGAATCCTGCAGACTACATTCCAGGACTCGGCACCGGCGAGCCTGGCAGTGGTGGCGACGTCAATGATCCGATGATGGAGGATTATGCCAATTATGACTGGGAGCTTGCCAACGACTTTGCCAGTTCGATCAAGGAAATTATCGATAAACTCGTCGATCTCTTTACCCAAGGACTGAAGATCCTGCAAAATACGGTAGCTGATTTATTCTTTGTCCTCTGCTGCATCGATATTGCACTCGGCGCAATGAAGATTGTCCTGACGCCGGAATCCGACAGCAAAGAGACGCTCCTTCACTGGATTGTACGGCGCAGTCTCTTTTATGGCTTCTGTCTCGTCTTCCTCTACAACTGGAACGACTTTATCGGCAACCTCTCCCTGCATGGGTTCCCTGTCCTTGGCGGCTACATGGGAGGCGATTTAGAAGGTGCAGCGACCGCCGTCTCCGATCCGACAAACATCATACAAAAGGGCATGTCCATTATTTCTCCGCTCTACAATGCAGCACTTCACTCGACGCATGGCAGCATCTTTGATGTTTTCTTCAGTACCATGACGCCGCTTCCGCTCATCGTGCTTGTCGGCGCTGGCATTCTCTTTATCCTCTTCTGTTTCATCGGACTTTACATCGCCATTGCCTACCTCCAGTTTTATGCCACCGTCCTCTTCAGCCTTGCCGCCTTTCCGCTGGCAGGCACGGCAAAACTTCGCCATTTTGCCTCAAACGGCATCAATGGCGTCATCGCCGCATCGATCAACCTCATGTTCATCTGTTTCTTTGCCGCACAGCTGCAGGCAACCCTGGCAGAAGTCAGCATCGAGGGACTCGTATCTACTTCCGGTGGTGTCATGACGGCACAGGACGCCGGTACCAGCGGCATGAGTGGAAGCGCTGTGGATGCGCAGCTAAACGATCTGGGCAAAGCGCAAATCAAAGAGATCTACAACGAATTGCTGGGACTTGGCTATACGCCCGCTGCCGCGCTTGGTATCTGCGGCAACATCGCACAGGAATCTCAAGACGATCCGACCTGTGGCATGGAGAACCCAAACGGACCGTCCGGTATTGCACAGTGGACGTGGGAAAGACGCGATGACCTCGTCGCCCGCGCATCCGGCGATGAGCTTTGGACGATTCCCTACCAAGTCCGTTTCTCGATTATGAAATGATACAGAGACGGCTACAAAGATGCCATCAACGCGGCGAGTTCACCAGCCGAAGCCGCTGAAATATTCTACAGGAAATTTGAACGTGCAGAGGACGGCACCGGCGGCAAACGCGCCCAAATTGCCACGGAACTTGCCAATGGCAACATGGGAACAGGAATGGCGCGTGGCACGGTCCGTATTCTTCTTAACTTCGGTCTCTTGCTGATCCTCATCCTCGTCGTCCTCAAATATATGTATTTCTGTGACTGCATAACAAAACTCATCAACCGGCAGTTCGGCAATGCAGGCTTCCACTTGTCGAAGAACGAAGGGATCTTCTCCCGCTAATAAAAGACGAAAGGAGAATCAACGATGTTGTCTCGCAAAAAGAAAATTGCCCTGTTCAGCGCTGTCTTTGCTATTGCAGCAACGGCAGGTGCACTCAGCGGTGGCTTACAGCTTACTCAGGCACATCATCATTGGCACCCGCTGGATCCTGGCAACTATTGGTCGTCCACCAGCATCTCATGGGCAGATACGGCATATCCTGGGCACTACTTCTACCATGACCTAGGCAGGCATGGCGGCGGTACACGATCTGACGCGTGAGATTAAAAGCAAGCTCTTCGGCAAAGACTTCGTGAATATTCTGGTGCAAATTGCCCAAAAGCTCGGGATTCACGAAACCAATCGTCGTCCGCTTGATGAGCGTGAAACCGAAGATATCAAAGACATCATCCTGAAAAGAAGAAAGGATACGGGAAAAAAACCTACGACATCCTGGCAGATCCCCGCATCAATGGAACGCCCATCTTTCATCAAGCACACGAAGCTGGTGCCGTATTTTCCACACCGCGTGACAAATACAAGCGACATACGGCCATAGCAAATACCGCAGAAATCTATGCCAGTATCGCACAAGAAAACCATGGCAAGGGATGGTGAGACAGCCAACGCCATTCTCACACTCCTCGATGCTGCAAAAAATGCCAAAGGCAAACGGGAACTGCAAGAGATTGACGAAGAACTGCAAGGCATCGTCGCTACAAACAAAGCGCAGTTATCCTCGCTTCTTGCAGCAAAAACACAACTGGAAGCCGATAAAGGACGCGTTGACTTCGACGAACATGTCGAATGGGTAAAGGAAGTCACAAAGCATACGATGATGATCTTCGATCCTTATGATACCAAACGGCAGCGCGACTACAAAGCATCAGGCAAAGAAAAGTCCGCACCGCGTGGCTTCGTATCCTTCTAAGAAAAAAGACACAAAAAAGGAAGCTGTTTCTCTTCAGCTTCCTTTTTTGTGCATCTATACCCACAGACTATCGTCGAAGACACTCAATACAAATCATCGTCTATGATCTCATCCTCCAAATACGAAGGTGGCAAAGGCTCAGGATTCTCGGGAGGTTTGTCGTGCAACTCCAAGATAAGGGAGGTTCTCATCAGCTTTTCACGATCCCCGCCACAATCTGCCAGCGCCTCTTCATAGGTGATGGTATCATCCCCAAGAAAGACAGACATGCCATATTGATCCCACATTTCCTCCTGCACCTTTTTGAGATATGCCGATGCCGTGCCTTGCTGCACCATTTCAATCCACGCTTCAGGCGATTCATGACGCATACGACTGCGAGCGATATTTGCCCATTGTCCGAAAACCGGAGGTTCTTCATCCATGTCGATGGCACGCGAGATAAGCTCGTCCCGTTCTGCCTCCAATCGTTCTTCTTCATCCCATCGTGCAGACTCTTCCGCCTCGCAACGCTCCCGCCAGACCTTGATCCATGGATAAAGAGAAAGATACTGCCGAATATCCTCGACATCTTCCTCACACATCCTAGCAAATTCTTTTTCTCTCTCTTCCTCTGGAACATCGACCCATACGTCGGCAAACAATCCCGTCTGACCGATATGAGAATCATAACAGTCTGCTATTAAGACAGCGGACTCATGTTCACGTTCGGTCAATTCCTCACCTAGGAAATAGCGTTTAAGAGAGCAACTTCATTCTCGTCCAAAAACATATGTAACCTCCTTTCCTACAAAGAAAACTCTATCTTCAGATAAAGAAAAATTATCGAAAAATAACAAAAAATGTCACCGTAACACTTGACAAAGATCCAGGAAAATCTTTCTTATGCATGAAGAGAAGAGGTGCTTTGAAGTACAGCCAGCACCTTTCTAAGATAAATCTTTCGGTAGGCCTCGTATTCACCCAGTCCTTTTAGAATTGGAGAGATTTTTATGTCTCTGGCTTCCAAGCGGCTTTTTCCACGATTCTTTTCCTTCCCCTGCCATGTCTTCCTTTACATGGATGCCGCCGGAGAGAAGAAGCGGTGCTAAGGTCACATGTTTTGCACCGGCTTTGTTCAGACGCTGCACGACCATTTCGAAATTTGGCGTATCGCTTTCCTCGACAACACCGACAAAGATTTTTTTACCGCATGCATCAAACACCGCCTGCAACTTTTCATAAACGGGATTATGCCAGTGTGGAGAGCCGTGCCCTAGCAGTACAGTTGCATCGCTACTGCCTTTACCATAGGTGTCTGAAAGGAACTTGGCCATTTCTTCATAATCTCGATCTTGTGCAAAGACCGTTTCACCGAGTTTCAGTACTTTGAACTTTTCTCTTGCCGCATCCACAGCGTCTGCGAACCTTTTTCTTGTACTCTTCACCGGGCGTCAAAAGTGTCGGCTGTACATAAACATATGTAAAACCTTCTTCTGCCAGGGCATTTAGTGCTTCATCCAGAGAAGGTTTTACAATGCCGCGCTTTGCCAGCTGTTTTCGAATAAAATTGGATGTAAATGCTTGCCGAACAGCATAGTCACCATGTGCCGCGGCAATCTCCGCCGCAATACAGTCAATGCTGTTCTCTCTCGCTTCGTCGCCTGCGACACCAAAACTGACCAAGAGAATTGCCTTCTTCATCAACCTTGCTCCTTTTTTACGACATCTGCAATTTCTTTACAAATTCTGTCGAGCTGTGCTTCATCTGGGCCTTCTGCCATGACGCGAATCAACGGCTCCGTACCGGATGGGCGAACGAGGATGCGGCCGTCACTGCCCAGTTCTTTTTCGCCCTTTTTGATGGCCGCCTGAATAGCTTCCTTACCCTCCCAGCCTTCTTTTGTAGCAACGCGAACGTTGATGAGGATTTGCGGGTATGTCTTCATCAGGTTTGTGAGCTCAGACGCCTTCTTTCTGCTGCGCTTAATGGAAGCCAGTACCTGAAGCGCGGTAATCAGACCATCGCCTGTCGTTGAATAGTCTGCAAAGATGATATGTCCGGACTGCTCACCGCCAATCTTATAGCCATTCTTCAGCATACTTTCAGGACGTAGCGATCGCCGACCTGTGTGATTTCGGCACGGCCGCCCGCTTCCTTTATGGCCTTGTGAAAGCCAATATTTGCCATAACCGTTGTGACGACTGTGTCATAGGGAAGCGTTCCCTTCTTCATCATATCCGTCGCACACATGACGAGGATGTGATCACCGTCGATAATCTCGCCTTTTTCATCGACGCAAAGGCGGCGGTCAGCATCGCCGTCATGTGCGATACCAAAGTCCGCGGCATTTTCAACAACCGCCTTCTGCAACGATTCCATATGCGTCGAACCACAGCGATCATTGATATTCGTACCGTTCGGAAGCGCATGGATGACCTTAACATTTGCGCCAAGCTGCCGAAGCACCTTTGGCATAACTTCGTATGCCGCGCCGTTCGCACAGTCTAAAACGACTTTCATCCCATCGAAACGCTCCCCGCAGGTCGAAAGGACAAAGTCCATGTACTGATTCTGCAGATCAGCCCGATACTCAAGGTGACCGATGGCACCCGCCGTGGGACGCACAAAATCGTCCTTTTTCTCAAGACGATGGACGATGCTCTCAAGCTCATCTTCGACGCTGTCGGGAAGCTTATAGCCATCGCCGCCGAAAAATTTAATGCCATTGTCGCCAAAGGGGTTGTGCGACGCCGAAATCACAATACCCGCCTTAGCGTTATGACGACGCGCAAGGTACGCGATCGCCGGCGTCGGGATGATGCCAGCGAGCATGGCACGACCGCCCGCCGAACAAATACCCGCGGTCAATGCCGCCGCAAACATTTCCCCAGAGATACGCGTGTCGCGCCCAATGATGATAAGCGGCTTCTCCTCGGATTCCTTGCCAAAGCAAATCGTTGCCGCACGCCCGAGACGATATGCCATTTCCGGCGTCAATGTCGTATTGGCCTCGCCGCGGACACCATCGGTACCAAAAAGTCTTGCCATGATCCTTCTCCTTTATTCATAAATAAACCGTTACGAGTTAGCACGCAAAACACTCAGTGCTGCCTTCAGCCCGTCGCAGGCTGCACTCATGATGCCGCCTGCATAGCCTGCCCCCTCACCAATCGGGTAAAGTCCTGGCGTCGAAAGCGACGCATACGTCTTACGCTCACGCAGAATGCGGCATGGTGCAGAAGAGCGCGTCTCAACGCCCGTCATCACCGCACCAGGGTCAGCAAAACCGGGAATCTTCCTGTCGAAGATGGGAAGTGCCCGCGCCAGCGTATCTGTGATGTAGTTTGGCAGACACGCATGAAGATCCGCCGTTCGAATCCCCGGTGCATAGGTCGGATGCGTTAAAAAATTAGTCGAGCCCTTCCGTCCGGCAAGGAAGTCTCCCACTGTTTGAACAGGCGCAAAATAATCCTGCCCGCCCAAATAAAAGGCAAGGCGTTCAAGTTGTTCTTGAAGGCGCATGCCATCGAGTGTTCCGAAACCGAAATCACTTGGTGCGACTTGCACGAGGAGAGCCGCATTGGCAACGCCTGAATCGCGCTTGTAATTGCTCATGCCGTTTGTCACAAGGCGTTTTTCCTCTGACGCTGCTGCGACGACGACACCACCCGGACACATACAGAAACTATATGTACCGCGCCCAGAAATACTGTCCTTTGCTGTCAACGCATAATCTGCTGTGGGAAGCCGCCCGTCGCCCGCATCTTTGCCATACTGTGCACGGTCGATAAATGCCTGTGGATGCTCGATGCGAACGCCCATTGCAAAGGCTTTCGCCTCCATCTTGACATTCTTACCATAGAGCATACGGTAGGTATCACGCGCCGAATGCCCGATGCCGAAAAAAAGACAGTGTCGGTATCCAGACGCTCCTCACCATTTACGATGATGCCGGAAATTCTACCGTCCCTTATTTCAAAATCCGTCACCTGTGCACCGAAGCGCACACGTCCGCCGAGACGAAGGATTTCCTCGCGAATATTCTTCACGACATTCCGCAGAATGTCCGTGCCGATATGCGGCTTCTGCAAATAGAGAATTTCCTCGGGTGCACCCGCTCGGACAAAGTCTTCAAGAATCTCATGCATATGCGCATCGTTCACACGTGTCGTAAGCTTGCCGTCGGAAAATGTACCCGCCCCGCCTTCACCAAACTGCACATTTGATTTTTCAGAAAGCGTGCCGTTTGTCCAAAAATCTTTGAATATCTGCATGACGGGTATCGACATCCGCACCTCGCTCCAATACGAGAGGCTCCGCCCCTGCCCGTGCAAGCGTCAGCGCTGCAAACATCCCCGCTGGGCCAAAGCCGACGACGATGGGCGAACGCGACATCTTTGCCTTCGGTATCTTCTCCTTCTTCAGAAAAGGCACTTCTTCGATATTTCTGTCGCGGCGAAATCTTCCAATAAGTTTTTTCTCTCCTTTTTCTCCGCTGATCAGTCGAATGTCTAAGAGATAATGAAAGGAAATGGGACTGCCATGGTAGCGACGCGCATCGACGGCCTTCCTTGCAATCTTCGCTTCTAGAATCTCCTCTTCGCGAATGCCCAGTCGCTTTGCTGCGTGCCTTACCAACGGCACATTATCCGTAAAGGGAACGGAAAAATTACGGATGCGTATCAATCTATGCTTCACTCCATCTGCTATGTATCAAGCGCTTCCCACCGCTCGCCTATCACTGTGGTTTCGCCGTCGCAGCGTTCTGCTCTTTTGCTTTGACTTCAAATTTAACGGTGATATTGGGATTCGTCACTGAAATACCATCCGGAAGAACCAACTTCCCTGGCGACTGTATCCCCTTTGACATCTGCTAGGGAAATCGGCATGGTTTCAATGGTGCTGACACCTGCGAGCTTGTCTTCCGTACCTGCAATCTCGATTTTTTCTGGATCTGCTGTCGTGCTTATAAGCTTTAACGAAGGATCCAGATCCTTCGCCGTCACAACGTGGATACCAACAACTTTTCGAATCAGCCCGCGCGTAATCTGGACACGGACATCTGCATTTTGCGGCGTAATCTCGACATCCTTCAGCGTATTGCCATCTTCGCCGACTGCAGTAAACGTGACATTGTCTGAAAAGCTATCGTTCCGCCCACTGAGTCCAACATAGCCGATAACGCGCGTTGCATCTGTCAGTATGGATTCCGGACCGTAGACCGATACGTACTGTACCTTTGGCGTGATGCTGACAAAGGCCGAACCTTGTGCTACTGCCCCCGTCGTCACATATTCGACACGAATGCTCTTCGTCACCATCTTGTCAAGCGTCACTTCGATGCTGTCCGGACGCGCTGAAATAAGCTCGACCCCTTTTGGAAGCACGGTCTGTATACGAAGCTGCTGCGTACCGTCTTTTGCATCTGCAAGGTCAACGTAGGCACGGAAATCGTCTGCGGAGAGCGAGGCGAAAAGCGAACGCTGCGCACGCACCTTGAGTTGGACTTTCTTCTCCCCCTGTGTGATATGATACCCTTCCGGTTCATTGACCGCCGCTATTTCGACGGTATAGGTGTTTTCTATCGCAGGATCCTGTTCGTTCATAACATATGACCAAAGGATGACCGCGCAGACAATTGCAGCAATCTTTGCAAAAAGGTTCCTTCGAAAGATATGTTCTAGGCGTGTAATCATTTCTTACGCCTCCAGTTCTTGACAACGTCCCGGAGTTCCCTGATGCCCTCTGTCGGCAAAAAAGCAGAGCTGAGTTTCTTCTTCAGCCGCTCCTTGTCCAGGTGACGAGTGATGCGTCCGTTTTCCGCCGTGGAAATCGTTCCGGTCTCTTCACTGACAACGACGACGAGCGCATCGCACTGTTCAGAAAGTCCGATGGCCGCACGGTGACGCGTGCCGAGCTCTGTCGAAAGGGAACGGTTTTCCGTCAGTGGCAACAAGCACCCTGCGGCGACGAGACGATTGCCGCGGACAATCGCCGCGCCGTCATGCAGCGGTGTGTTCGGAATAAAAACATTCAGCAGGAAATCCGCCGTGATGAGCCCGTCGATCGGAACCCCCGTTGCACTGATATCATTCAATCCCATATCTCGCTCGATGACAATCAGTGCCCCCGTCTTGTTTGCGGCAAGAACAGTCACTGCCTTCACGAGCTCGTGCACGACAGAGCGCGCTTCCTTATCGTCAAGCGATACAACAGGTGCCAGAAAGCGTCCCTGTCCGAGATGCTCCAACGCACGGCGCAGTTCCGGCTGAAAGACGATAGGGAGTGCGACAAAAAGCAATGTCACCATTTTCTGCAAAAGCCAGCTGATGACATGAAGCTCCATCCACGTCGCAGCGAGCGTGACGCCGAGGAGCACAAGAATGCCCTTGACGAGTGTGATCGCCCGCGTATCGCGGAGCATGACGTAAATATTATAGAGGATAACCGCAACGACGGCGATATCAATGACATCTAAAAAGCCGATCGTCGAAAAAAAACCATGGAACATGCCATGAAATTTGATGGGAAAATTAAAGTCTAAGTTCATACGGAAACTCCAAGAAGAAGGCATACGATGATTCTGTATCTTTCAGCGTTGACATAAAATTTTGTATTCTGCCTCAGCGTCTGTAAGATGAAAAGCCAACGGTATGCAATAGTATCAACACAATTAGCATAACGCACATATATGAATTTATTCTTGTCGTATATCAGAAAATCCTTGTTACCTGAGATATTTTTTTGTACTATTTTTTTATAGGCAGGATGAATGATACTACCCCCGAAAGCCGGCGTTCTCTCCGTCCGACTTTCGGGGGTACTTTATAAACTTAAACTTATAGTCTCGCTTACTTGATGACGCGAACCCAGCCCTTCGGTGCCTCGATGTTGCAGAGCTGCATACCGCGGAGAGTTTTATAGAGCTTCGTGAGCACAGGACCCATTTCCTGCATACCGCTCGGGAAAGCGATCTCTTTGCCGTGGTCGACGACTTTGCCGACCGGGCAGATGACGGCTGCCGTACCGCAAAGACCACATTCGGCAAATTCACTGAGCTCTGCGAGTTTCACAGGACGCTGCTCCGTTTTATAACCAAGATCTTCCGCAATCTGCATCAGGGAGCGACGCGTGATAGAAGGCAGGATAGAGTTCGATTTCGGCGTGATGACCGTGTTGTCCTTTGTGACAAAGAGGAAGTTTGCACCGCCCTGTCTCCTCGACATAAGTACGCGTTGCAGGGTCAAGGAACATATTCTCATCGAAACCGTTCTCATGAGCGTGGATGTAGGCATGAAGACTCATCGCATAATTCAGCCCCGCCTTGATATGACCGGTGCCGTGCGGTGCCGCACGGTCGAAATCACTGACCGTCAGCGTGATTGGCTTGATGCCGTTCTTGAAATAAGAGCCGACCGGCGTGCCGAAAAGGCGGAATTGATAGGCATCTGCCGGCTTGACGCCTATGACGGAACCTGTCGCAAAGAGATAGGGACGCAGATAGAGTGCACCGCCGGATTCATAGGGAGGAATCCAATCCTCGTTTGCTTTAGCAACCGCATCGACCGCCTCGAGGAACATCTCCTTCGAAACCGGCGGCATTTCCAGACGCTTTGCCGAATCGACCATGCGCTCTGCATTGAGATCCGGGCGGAAAGCGACGATCTTACCGTCTTTTGTACGATATGCCTTGAGGCCTTCAAAGACTTCCTGGCAATATTGCAGAATGCCGGCACACTCGTTGAGCGTGACCGTTGCATCTTCTGTCAGGCTTCCCTTGCCCCATTTGCCATCTTTTGTAATTTGCGACATAGCGCTTTGTGATCGGACGGTAGCTGAACGTCAGGTTATCCCAATCCACATCCACTTTTGCCATCTTGTATTCCTTCTTTCTCTAAAAGTATGTTTATACTACCCTTCCCTATACAAAAAGTCAATAGAGCGTATAAATTTTAACCCATATACGGCAAGTGCTGCACAAAAAATAATACATTCATCCTTTTCAAGAGGATAAAGTGTTTACGTTTCATTCTTTGCCCTGAGTGACATCCGTGCTTTCGGCAGACAGTGCATGATGTCAGATGCAAGAAGCCCCTCGCCATATTCGCCATAGGCGAGATCGCCGGCAAGCCCATGGAGATAGACGCCAAGGATCGGCGCAAGCGCACTTTCCATTTCATGCATGAGACCGAGTATCGTCCCTGCGAGCACATCGCCCGAACCGCCTGTCGCCATACCCGCGTTCCCTTTTGTCGTGAAGAAGACATTTCCATCCGGGTAAACGACGATCGTCTCCTCACTCTTGACGACAAAAATCCCTTGATAAGCCTTTGCTGCCTGACGCGAAAGGTTCACGAGATCGGCACGCAACTCCTCGATGGAGATGGAGAGCAGTCCTGCCATCTCGCCAAGGTGCGGTGTGAGGATAGGAACCTGCGCGAGTTCTTTGAGTTCTTTTGTATGGCGGCGGAAGGCATAGATCGCATCTGCATCCAGGATGAGTGGGCACTTTGCTCGCTTTGCAACACCTCGGATGAGTACCGACGTGTCTTCATCACGGCCAAGGCCAGGACCGATGAGAAGAGCGTCATAGACATCGATAACCTCCGCCAGTTGATCGCTCGCCTCGTGTCCACTGAGCAATCCGCGCTTTTCATCCTTGATGGGAAGCGTCATGACTTCCGTTACTTTTTCTTCTATGATAGCATTTAGGCTTTCTGGAATAGCAAGCGTCACCAGTCCTGCACCATTTCGAAGTGCTGATTCCGATGCCAGTGCCGCAGCGCCTGTCATGCCGCGTGAACCTGCCATGACAAGGAATTTCCCCACCGTCCCCTTGTGCGCATCGTGAGTGCGTGTGGGAAGAAGTGCCGCGGCAAGTGCTTCATCGATCAGCGTCTGTCGAATCTCATCGCGCTCGATCAATGCCTGCGGGATACCGATCGTATCGAGAATCACCTCTCCGCAGGAGAGACAGCCCCCTAAATACTGTCCGATCTTTGGCGCACCGAAGGTGACGGTCACATCTGCCTTGACACAGGCTGTTTGTATCGTGCCTCTATCGGTCTCGACACCGCTCGGCATATCAATGGCAAGTGTCTTTCCGTTACTTCCATTGATGCAGCCGATGACACGCTGCATCTTTTCCTGCAGTGCGCCTGTAAATCCCGTGCCGAGGACGCCGTCGATGACAAGATCCGCAAAGCGCAAGGCCACGCGGAAGCGGTCAAAGTCGTGATCATCATCCAAGGGGTAGATAAGCGCGTCCATCTTCTGCAAGATGCCAAGCATAATTTTCGGCGATGCCTTGATATGGTCGCGATTCCCTGCAAAAAACACCTTGACATTCGCCCCTGCGTTCAGAAAGTAGCGCGCGGCACTGAATGCATCGCCGCCATTATTCCCGCTGCCTGCAACGACAACGATATGTCGTCCTGTAAGTTTTTCCGCCAAGAAGCTTCTCTGCCGTCTCTGCCGTCGCATGCCCTGCGTTTTCCATCAGGACAAGCTCGGGAATACCGTAGACTTCCTGTGCTTTCCGATCCACTTCGCGCATCTCATCTGCTGTCAGTAGTTTCATCGTTTCCCTCCATAACACAAATCGCCGTCGCATACTCTCTTGCATGACTCAAGGAAAGCTGTATCCGTTTGACACCGCGTGCCTTTGCCTGGGCAAGGAACCCGCCTGAAAGATTGACAAAAGGCGCACCAAGCCTATCGGTCAGAATCTCGATTTCCTTAAAAGTTGCGTTGCGAAGCCCCGTGCCAAGAGCCTTCATCACAGCTTCCTTCCCAGCAAAGCGCGCCGCAAGACTTGCTGCTTTCTGCGCACCGCGACTTAAAGCGTAGGCGATCTCTTGCTTCGTATAGACCCGTGCGAGAAAGGAGGGACGTTGCAAAAGCCTTTTTCACGCGCGAAATCTCGATGATATCCGTTCCAATGCCAAGGATCAACAGCAGTGTCCCCTTTCTCGTCTATCGAATAGCCGCATCGTGCCGCATCTAGGACAGTTCTTTTTATCTGTACAAAATTTACCCTAACATCTTAAGCTTATAATTTTTGTTAAAAAAATAGATGAAAGATTTAATCTTTTCAGTATCATCTTCTAACACAGACAGGAGCATACTAAGGTATTTCAGCTTTACTATTTATATAGAATATGATATGATAAACAAAAATTTATATCCTTTATATTTATTTAAATCGAGGTGGCCGTCATAGAACTCAGACAGTTGGAATATTTCCAAATGGCGAGCAGACTCAGAAATATCACGCGCGTCGCGGAGCGTCTCCGCGTCTCTCAACCGAACATCACCGTTGCCATAAAAAACTCGAAAGCAGAGCTTGGCATACAACTCTTTGACCGCAGCCAGAAACAGCTGTCACTGACACCAGAGGGTGCTGTCTTTTTGAACCGCATCGAACTTGCACTTCGAAACATTCAAGATGCCGTGCTTGAAGTCAACGACTATAAGCAGCTGCAGAAGGGTGTGATCAAAATTGGTATTCCGCCAATGATCGGCGCCTATCTCTTTCCGAAAATCTTTTCGAGCTTTCAGCGTCGCTACTCTCACCTCGACATTTACCCTGCATGAAGAAGGTTCCATGTCGATTCGCGAGCAGCTGGAACGCGATGAACTTGACTTCGGCATCATCATCATCTCGGGAGCCTCGCAAAATCTCGAGCTTCTGCCCATGTCACGCAACCAGATCGTCTGCTGTGTACCAGAAACAAGCCCACTAGCCAAGGAGAAGTTTATCACCTGGGATACGATAGAAAAATCAAATATCGTCATGCTGAAAGAGGGTTCTTTCCTCCGGAAGACAATCTTTGAGCATATGAAGAGTGCGGGTATCACACCGAAGATCGTTCTTGAGTCCAATCAGGTTGTGACACTAAAAGGTCTCGTAGCCTCAGGCGTCGGACTCGGCTTTCTCCTCGATATCGTCGTCGAAGACACGCCGGGCGTGTTGCCATACCACTGGCCGATCCGCTCTTCGTCGATGTCGGACTTGCGTGGAAGAAAGATCGCTACATTTCAAAAGCAGCGCAGTCCTTCATTGATTTCTGCAAGGAGACGCTGAAAAATCGTGTCTGCGACATCGGTCATAAAAACTGTCCTGTCTAATACCAAAAGGATTATCTTTGCCAACGGCAAGATAATCCTTTCTCTCTATGTAAAACTATGCTAGAATAACAACATAGCAATTGTATCATGGAGGTAAATTTTATGGCATATGTCAATGATAACTATCGGAAACTACCTGGCAGCTATCTCTTTGCAGAAATCGCACGCCGCGTCGAAGCCTTCAAAAAGGCGAATCCCACAGCAGATGTCATCCGTTTAGGCATCGGCGATGTCACGCAGCCGCTCCCAAAGGTCTGCATCGATGCAATGCACAAGGCCGTCGATGAAATGGCGCATGCAGAAACATTCCGCGGCTACGGTCCTGAACAGGGCTATACATTTCTGACAGACGCTATCCTTGCAAACAACTATAAGGTGCGCGGGATTGATATCGCATCGGATGAAATCTTCATCTCCGATGGCTCCAAGAGCGACAGCGGCAACATTCAGGAAATCTTCTCTGTGGCAAACCGCGTCGCCATCACGGATCCGGTCTACCCCGTCTACCTCGATACCAACGTCATGGCAGGCCGCACAGGTGCTCTACAGGAAAATGGTTATTTCGAAGACGTCACATACTTACCATCGACGGCAGAAAACAACTTCGAGCCGGAGCTTCCGAAGGAAAAGGTCGACATGATCTACCTCTGCTGCCCCAACAATCCTACAGGCACGACGCTAAGCCGCACCGCCCTTACGAAATGGGTCAATTACGCAAAGGAAAACGATGCCGTCATCCTCTTTGATGCTGCATACGCCGCCTACATCACAGAAGACGACGTTCCTCGCTCTATCTATGAAATTCCCGGTGCGAAAGATGTTGCCATTGAATTCCGTTCCTTCAGCAAAACAGCAGGCTTCACGGGCACACGCTGCGGCTATACGATCATTCCGCACAGTGTCAAAGGAAAGGCGGAGGATGGCTCGCTCGTCGAATTCAACAAGCTATGGAATCGCCGTCATACGACAAAGTTCAACGGCACAGCATACATCGTTCAGCGCGGCGCCGCAGCAATCTATACGCCGGAAGGCAAGAAGGAAATCAAGGAGCTCATCCGCTACTATATGGAAAATGCCCGTGTGATACGTGAAGGACTGCAAGCCGTCGGTATCGAGTGTTACGGCGGCGTCAATGCACCGTATATCTGGCTGAAGACACCCATCGGCATGAGCTCGTGGGACTTCTTCGACAAGCTCCTCACAGACGTCAACATCGTCGGCACGCCAGGTTCTGGCTTTGGCCCATGCGGCGAAGGCTACTTCCGCTTGACGGCATTCGGCGACCATGAAAAAACACCAAGCGCGCTGTCGAACGCTTCAAGAAGCTTAAATTCTAAGCAAGAAATGATCCAACAGGCACTGCAAAAGCGGTGCCTGTTTTTCACATTAAAAACGCCATCTCAAGCATCCTGCGCGGCTCTTCGCCAAGCGGACAAAGTTCCTCTGACATCGCACGGTTCATCTGTGCATTGCAGAAGATACCGAAACATGCCAACCGTCTGCTCTCGATTTTCACGCGCCTTTTCTGTGCGCTGACGGATGACCGCTGACGACTCTGCCTTTTTCTTTGACACAAGCTCCTGATACTCGACGCGCGGAATGCGGACATGAATATCGATGCGGTCGAGAAGTGGACCTGAAATCTTTCGCGTATAGCGGCGAATCTCGTTTGGCGTGCATTCGCAGGAATGTCCGCCTGTCTCATCTCCACAATAGCCGCAGGGACATGGATTCATAGCCGCTACCAAAATGATGCTGGAGGGAAAGGTCAGCGTTGCATTCGCCCGTGATACTGTGATATGCCGATCTTCCAGCGGCTCGCGCAGTACTTCAAGCGTCTTCTTGCTGAATTCCGGCGACTCGTCGAGAAAGAGCACGCCGTGATGCGCAAGCGTCACCTCGCCCGGACGAGGGATACTCCCGCCGCCGATCATCGCCACCGTCGAGGAGGTATGATGCGGACTGCGGAAGGGGCGCGTGGTCACAAGCCCGTATCCTGCCGAGCAGCCCCGAGATGCTATAGATCTTCGTGATCTCAATGGCTTCTTCCTTCGTCAGCTCCGGCAGAATCGAAGGCATCCGACGTGCCAGCATCGTCTTGCCCGAACCTGGCACACCGACCATCAAGACATTATGACCTCCCGCCAGTCGCAATCTCAAGCGCACGCTTTGCCTGATACTGCCCTGTACGTCCGCAAAGTCATCGCTAAAGGCATTGTCTTTTGTGTCTTTGATTTGTTTTGTCACGGCAGGAGTCAGCGTCTCCGTTCCCGTCAGATGGCGTACCAACTGCGCCAGATTCTCGACCGCATAGACCTTTAGTCCGTCAATCAGGAGCGCCTCGTCTGCATTGGAGGGAGCAACGTAGAATTCCGTCAGACCGTGCTCCCGTGCCGTGATTGCCATTGGGAGAATGCCGCTGATCGGACGGCAGTTTCCATCGAGAGAGAGTTCCGCAGAGAAAAGCGCATTCTGCACCGCCGCCTCTGGAACCATGCCATAGGATGCAAGAAGACCAACCGCAATCGGCAGATCAAGCCCGGAGCTGTCCTTTTCGGACATCGGCGGGTGCAAGATTCACCGTCACCCGCTCCTGCCGCAGCTGAATGCCCGAGTTCCGAATCGCAGTCCGTACCCGCTCCTTCGACTCCTTCACCGACGCATCGGGAAGCCCCACCAATTCAAAGCCCGGCAGCCCGGGCGACACATCCACCTCAACGTCGATAATCCGTCCATCTATCCCGAGGGTCGTCGCACCATAAGTCTTTGCAAACAACGGCCTTCCTTCCCACGTTTCAAATATAAGAAAATTATAACACAGGAGAGGGTATGTTGCCTAATGATTCTTTGCAAAAGAAAAGATTCCAACCGTCCGAGGTGACGAATGAAATCTATGTTGTGTAGGGTTTTAGGAACATTGCCCTCTTTGAGGCAATCATATTTTATAATTAGAAGTGCTTATACTACATTATCTTTATTGGAGAAAAAGATGTTTTTTTCAGGAAGTGACAAAAAAATTCTTCTATGCCACCTGATAAATTATGGTCAGCATTTGGAATGATCACTTTCTTGATGTTATCGTTATTCACTGTGTCTATGATTTCAACATAAGGATATGATGGATCACGATCACCAAAAAGAAGAATCATATTTTGTGGATGTAAGAGTTGCTCTAACCCCTCTTTTGATTGATGCCAGTTAATGAATAGCGGCATATTTAGGGACAGCCATTTTGAGACCCACTTATACCGATATCCATACATAGCTGCATATTGACCACCTTTAGAAACACCAAAATAATATACTTGGGATATTGACTTTTCCTTCCGATATTTATCAGCTACATCCATAGTGACAACCATATTATCCAAAGATGAAATCTCCAACGGATTATCTGATACAATAACAGACATAGCATATTTTTTTCTTTGATGCGCACGCCCAATTTCAAATACTTTTTCCCCCATAGCCATAAATACTGCCTCCGCTCCCTGTCTTAACAATGAGCAGACCTTCTGTTCCCTCCAATAGTCCGAAATTTATGCCCCGATATGAGAGGCTAGCATCGTAGTACACATAAATCCCCACCATTCTATCTTATGATATCTCCAAGCTATAGCCCCGCATATACATTTCTAAGGCAAGTTGTAAATTCTCAATCCGCTCCTCTTCGATGCCGCTAATGGACAAAAACTCTTTGATTCGCTTCTGAACAGCTTCTTGTCCCCAGTGATTACATCAATGTCGGAAAACTTATTATCGGACATGAAGTAAATCTGATAAAACGCTTGTGGATAGTGAGCCTTATAGTATGCCATACGATAAGCCACAATGACATGCTCGACCACATGGGCGCGAGGCAATAAGTATCCGATCTTTTGACAAGCCTCAATATACCATTCGGGAACATCATATCCTTTGAGCATTTTTACGGTATTCGGATGAAGCCCCTTTCCTTTACGTATGGACTCCATCACAGAAAACGCCGCCATAGGATGAATCCCTATTCGGCTGATGTGCGTCATCACATCATCACGAGTTCCCACAAGATCGCTAAGTTTACATACATGATCACGAATCAGTTCTCTGCCATTTCCCTCCCATACATTTATACCATAGTACAGTGCGGAAATTTTTACAAGGTCGCTAAAACAGGTTGGTTGCGTTTCGCAAAGTATTTGTCGAACTCTCCGGTTATGAAATTCGGGGATTCCAAGTGTGCCGGTATTGATCTCAATATCAGCTGTCGAAATACCGAGCGATTCAGCAGGGCGAAATAGCGAAAGTGTTGACTCATCGTCAAAGGGAACTGAGGATAAGGGAAATTTTGTAGAGTCCTCCAGAATTTTAAGCATATCCAATGCAGGATGCCCTAAAATATCAATTTTGAGCAAAGACGTATAAAGTGTATGATAATCAAAATGTGTCGTTGGAAATTCATCGGTGGTCGTTTCTTGCATTTGTTGAATTGGTGTGAAGCAGTGTATGTCCTTATTCGGGGGAACAATAATTAGCGCCGTCGGATCTGTTCCTGCTTCTTTTTTTACACCCCTGCATTTTTTCGTGATTGCTTGCAAATCTTCTGGTTCAAGTTTTCTTCCCTTTGAGCTAAAGTAATTTTGGACATAGGAATCAGCTTCTCTGAAGGTGACAGTTAAAATCGTCCCTGCAGCGAACACCTTATCTTTTCCAAAAATCTTCCTTGTATATTTTCGAATGTTGGATAATTGCTTACGAGGAATATTAAGATTGATCTCTGGCATTCTGTCGCCATCAAATCCATATGCAATAGCGTAATGGATATCATGACCGTTTTTAGTAAGTAGAGTACCACAATTGGGACAATCCCGACGAGGTAAGTCAAATCCTCTTGCTCATTGTACCTCAACTCCGATCCGTGTAAACTTTTAGGCAAGAAGCAGTCATTCTCGATCAAATTCATGGCATCACTTCTTACTGTACGGGCGTCTTCCAATATCCTGGAAGCCTCAGATCGGATTCATACCGTAACGTTTCCGCGACGACATTCTAGCGACAGAGGGAATCATCGGCAGACAAGTAGGGAACTTTTACTGTAGCCGCGTAATAAAAACCTCGGTCATTCAGAATTTTTCTCAGGTCACTCGCTGAAAGTGACTTGATTTTACTATCCTCGTCTGCGAGCTTCGGTGTCAACAGTTTGACCGACCGATAACGTTCTTCCTTCGTCGGATCCTCGAACACCCTCGGGGAATCAATGATACCCGCACCGATGACCCCTAACACCTTTATGATAGTAAAAGACATAGTCCCCCTGCTGAAAGCGCCGCACTTCATCAACTGCTTCTCCATAGGCACTGACCTTGGACTTGTCGAACATATCCCAGACGGCAGCTTCGTCGTACGATTTATTGGTATCAAACAGAATGCCTTTCCTATCCTTTGGATTGACATGAACATCATAAGGCTTTGCAAAAAACTCGAAATACTGTTCCTCTCCGATCTTGTAGATACGATAGGGCAAAAAGTCGATATCAACTCCGACTGCCCGCCAATAATTGACGGCTCCAATCATCATATCATCAGATGTGCTCCCCACAATGACCAGTTTCTGATGCTGATTGAACTTCACATCGCTCAATGGCACTGTCAGATCAAAAAAACGGATTGATGCGCTTCGGTCAGTGTTGTATCCGATTTGCTGTACTGGCGATACAGGTGATCGAGATCCGCATAACTGTATCGACCAAATTTCTGCGCATAGCGCATGAGCTGCAAGGTGGTATCGCCGCCAACCTTCCCTCGCTTCAGTTCGAACAGAACCAGATTCCCATACTGATCCAGAGCCATGATGTCAGGTTCTTCCTGATACTGTCGTTCTTGGAAAATGGGCATCAGCAGCCCGCCTGCCGTATACAGTTCGCTCATGTACGCTACAAGCGACTCCTCAAGATCTTTTTCCTTGTCGCCAATATCCACACAGCTGTAATACTCCAATGGATGCAGAACATTTTTCTTCGTCCCATCCGTCTGCGGCTCTTTGCTATAACGGTATAGCATCTCAATCAAATCCTTTCTAAATGAGCATGAAAATCTATAGGTCAAACTGTATATGCAGACCGATTGGCTGAGTTTCTATGAGAGCGCATATTATGTCCACAAAGTGAATATTTGTGCATGCGACTTACCGATAAACACTTCCCATACAATCGACTGCGTCACGAATATCATCCCGCAGACTTTCCGGCTCTAAAATCTCTGCATACTCCCCATACTGCAGTGCCCAGTATCTCATCGCCAGTTTATTACAGGCAACAGAAACAATGAGTTTATCCGCCTCCTCTTGAACAATGCGAAACTCCTTACCGAACCAGTCGATCAGATGATTCATCTGATCCTCGCGGACGCGCATCTTCACTTGCACGCTCGGACCGCTGAACATATAGATGTGTTCTGCTATGTGCTTTGGCAGACTGTAGCCTGGACAAAATCTTCCATTTGATCCATCGGCTCGACCTTCGCATCGAGCATCTCCAGCTTCGTCATATAATCTAAGCGATAGTGAGAAAGTTGATTGCTTGCGTCATAACTGCAGAGCAAATAATATCTACCCTGATTTGCCACCATCTGATACGGGTTCACGATGTACGGTTCTTTCCGTCTGGGATGTAGCTGGAAGTCTTTGCCATAGCTATTGTAAGTGAAGCGAACCTTCTGCTCCTGTTCGATGGCATCGTTCAGCACATCCAAATTCAACAGAACTTGCTTGTTGTCTGAGTGTATGAGTTTCGGCAGATGACAGACGTGCTTCACTTTGGCGCGGAAGTATTTGTTGCCAAGTCCTGTCAGCTTCTCAATCAACCGTTTCGCCTGTTTACCGGAAAGGGTACGGGAAAAGAGGACGCTGTCAATCAGCATCCTCAGTTCCGCATTCTCAAACTGCCGCGACACCAGACAGATGCCGCCCTCCATGGAAATCTCATACCCCATTTCTCCCAAGAGCATAAGATTATTCTTAACTGTCTGCCGCGTACATGGAACGCCATAGTTTTTTTCCAGCAAATCCACGATTTCCATTTGCGTCAAAGGATGGTCGCTGTCTGTATATTGCTCCAAGATCTCCAAAATCAACATATTTAGAGCCTTCTTATCCTGCAGCCCATAAGGATACATATTCTCACCTCCTGAAAAGGCAGCTCCTTTCAATCCAGTATGCGTCGATTCCTGTTATTTTTGTCGGGCAAGTTTTTCTGCTAGTCGAGGAGAAGTCCATCCAGTTCGGCAAGTTTGGCATGGATGTCAAAACCGCATTCGCCCTCCTTGTAAAAGCAAAGTAGAATACTCCGGCCATTCGCCCCCCATCTGCTTGCCTCGAATATACAATGCGCGTGCCTTCTGCACATCAAACGCTTTGGGGGGAAGATGACCTTCCTGAACCACCATTCCGTCCATAATCACAGGATACCCGCTGATGTCGAGCATGGGACTGGCACTCTTATCTGGCTCATCATCGTACATATTATACAGCTCAAATGCTCCCTCATAGCTGTTCCTTTCAACCTCGGAGTGCGCCTCGTTTCGCACAAAATAGCGGGTAATCGTGCGGATGCCATAACCTTCAATGGAGTCGAGCTTGATCCGATCCTCTCCAAACCGGATAAATGAATGTTCTTTTCTGTTCATCGTGATTTCTTCCTTCATAAAGTAGAAAACCAAGGACGGTATATCTCAGTCCCACAAGTCGCGAAATATTTGGCAAAGAAATCAGTGCTGTGCTACAATTGTTTGATAATTGCATTATAGCATATTCGATGTTAAAAATTTTTACCTTTTGGAGATTTTCAAAAACATTTCCGATGTTCCCAATTCCTACACGCTCACGTCCGCTCCATCCTGAAACAATACCGTCCCCCCCCGTATCCATGTCCACGGTCACGCACTCCAGCATGCTTGCCCACAGTCGTCTGTAGGAATCTGCCGCATAAGTTGTCTGTCCCATATCATCCCCCAACACCAATCTCAATCCCTCCCTTGAAAACTACAACCACTTGCCCATCCTCCTTGACCACAATGTGATCAAGCAGTCCGCCCCATAGCTCCTCGTCAAACTCAACTAGCTCCCCGTTGATACCACATACCACTTGAATCATAGTCTCCAGGGAGTTTCTCTTGCTCTCCCTCTCGGCGATTTGCCCATCCAACGTCTCCAAATGCCCCTGCTTTTCCAGATAGCGTGCGCGAATCTCATTTTCTTGTTTCAGATACGCCGTCTGATCCTGTGCCACCCGTGCATTCTCACGAATCAGCGTTTCAAGGCGTTCTGCCAAAACGCTGAATTCCTGCTATATGTAATGCGCATGAGGAACAAGTAACGACGTGGTTTAGATATTTGAGTTGGCTTTTTTTATTTTTGGTGCTCTCCGTTGGTGAATCTGTTCATAGCAGGATACGCAGAGCGACATCAAATGATTTTTTTCTTGTAATAGGTCCCCCTGTTCTCTGCCCCTCCACATTACCGAAAAAAAGATATCTATTCTTTTTCTGAGTCTCCCACGCTTTTTGTGGAGACAATGCTATGCAGTGTCCCTAAAAAAATAGTTCTTGAAAGTTTCTATTTTCTCCATTCATTTAGTCAATAAATTGACTAAATGAATGGAGAAAAAGTAATGAGGATATGATAAAGACACTGACAAAAACGGATCGAAGAAACGCATATCTCTACTGTAAGTTTCGTGATGAACAGTATGCCCTATATGACGAGTACGCCAAGCGTCACGGATTTTCCATGCGCTCTCTGCTGATTGTAAACGCATTGTACTATGCGAAAGACGGTATGACACAAAAGGAAATCTGTCTGCGAACATTTAACTCGAAACAAACGATCAGTCTCATCATTAAAAGAAAGCTCCTTATACAAAAAATACGGCTCTCATATGAGAGCCGTATTCCCTTCGTTCTATTCGATTAAACGAGCTCGATGATGACCATCGGAGCCGCATCACCGCGACGATTGCCAAGCTTCAGGGATACGGGTATATCCGCCCTGACGCTCTTGATACTTGCCAGCAACTTCGTCAAAAATTTTTCTCACAACATCTTCATCAGAAAGCTGTGCAATCACCGAACGACGAGCAGCGAGATCGCCGCGCTTTGCGAGCGTGATGATCTTTTCTGCAAACTTGCGAAGTTCTTTCGCCTTCGCTTCCGTCGTCTCGATGCGTCCATATCTGAAGAAGGATGTGAGGATGCTCGCAAAAAGTGCCTTACGAGCTGCCGAGTTACGTCCTAACTTTCTGTAGCTCATCTTATTCCTCTCTTTCCTATCATTCGTTCGAATTCTTCAGCTCGAGACCGTATTCTTCGAGCTTCTTCTTAACCTCGTCCAGCGACTTGCGACCGAGGTTTCTGACCTTCATCATGTCCTCTTCCGTCTTCTCCGTCAGATCCCCAACCGTGTTGATGTTCGCACGCTTGAGGCAGTTGTAGGAACGAACCGAAAGGTCGAGGTCTTCGATAGCGGTCTCGAGGGCTTTCTGTGATTCGTCTTCCTCTGTCTCTGGGAAGTTGGAATCCTCCTCCACTTCCTCTTCTGGGAAGCCCGCCATATTCTGAAAAAGCTTTAAGTGCATAACAAGAATGCCTGCAGCTTTGCTGACGGCTTCTTCCGGCGAGAGTGAGCCGTCCGTCCAGACTTCGAGTGTCAGGCGGTCGTAGTCCGTCACATCTTCAACACGCGTATCTTCCACCGTGTAGTTGACGCGCTGCACCGGTGAATAGATGGAATCGATGGGGAATGATACCGATGGCATCGTCAGGCTTCTTGTTCTTCGTCGAAGGAGCATAGCCGCGGCCACGTGAAACCGTCATTTCCATCTTGAGCTTACCATCCGCATTGAGCGTCGCGATATGAAGATCCGGGTTCAAGATCTCCACTTCCGTGCCGCATTCAATATCGGCCGCCGTAACCTCACGCTCCCCTTCCACGTCGATGCGGATGGTTTGCGATTCATTGCCTTGAAGTTTTAGACAGAGCTGTTTTTAAGTTGAGGACGATGTTCGTGACATCATCGCGCACGCCCGGAATCGTCGAGAACTCATGAAGCACCCCGTCGATTCGGATGGAGGTAATTGCAGCGCCCTCGAGTGAGGAGAGCAGCATACGGCGAAGGCTGTTGCCGAACGTCGTGCCATATCCGCGCTCGAGAGGCTCGCAGACGAACTTGCCGTAGCGTCCGTCATCGCTGACTTCGACTACAGAAATGGTCGGAGTCTCAATATTTACCATCTTACTTGTACCTCCCTAGTAAAACTATGCGCAAAGGCATAACGCATCCTTACGTGGAGTACAACTCGACGATAGCCTGCTCGTTGACAGGAACATCGATTTCCTCACGATGTGGAAATCGCGTGACCTTGCCGGTGAGGTTTGCCTGATCGGCTTCCAGCCATGCCGGTGCGGAAAGTGCGTTATTGCTCTCTTTAAGCTCTTTAAAGAACGCATTTGTCGCGCTCTTTTCTGCGACCGTGATGACATCGCCTTCCGAAACGAGCGCGGACGGAATATCGACGCGCTTGCCATTTACACAGATGTGCCCATGGCGAACGACCTGACGTGCCTGACGACGTGTATTGGCGAGACCGAGACGGAAGATGACATTATCGAGACGACGCTCCAAAAGACCGAGGAGATTTTCACCCGTAACACCCTGCATCTTCTTCGCCTTATCATAGTATCCGCGGAACTGCTTTTCAAGCACACCGTAGATGAACTTTGCTTTCTGTTTTTCTTTAAGCTGCGTGCCGTATTCCGAAACCTTGCGGTTCGTGCGGCGCACCTGATGCTTCGATTCCTTGTTGCGACCGATGACCGCAGGCTCGAGGCCGAGTGCACGGCAGCGCTTCAGTGCGGGAACTCTATCAATAGCCATATTCTATATACACCTCCTGTTAGACTCTTCTACGCTTCGGCGGACGGCATCCGTTGTGCGGAATTGGGGTGACATCTTTGATCATGTTGACCTCAAGACCTGTCGCCTGAAGAGAGCGGATTGCCGCCTCGCGGCCTGCTCCCGGTCCCTTGACGTAGACTTCAACCTGCTTTAAGCCATGCTCCATGGCTGCCTTTGCTGCCGTCTCTGCTGCCATCTGTGCAGCAAACGGCGTGCTCTTGCGGGAGCCGCGGAAACCAAGACCACCAGCACTAGCCCAGGAAAGTGCGTTGCCGCTCTTATCAGTGAGCGTAACGATTGTATTGTTGAACGTCGAGCTGATATGCGCGACGCCGGATTCCACATTCTTACGAACTTTTTTCTTCGTGCGAACTGCTTTCTTAACTGCCACCGGTTAACCCTCCTTTATTATTCTTTCTTCTTGCCTGCTACGACCTTTTTCGGGCCCTTTCGCGTACGGGCATTGTTCTTCGTATTCTGTCCACGAACAGGAAGGCCAAGACGGTGACGACGTCCACGGTAGCAGCCGATATCAACGAGTCTCTTGATGTTCATCTGGCGTTCACGACGAAGATCACCTTCGACGATGACGTTCTTATCGATGGCATCACGAAGTTTTACAACTTCATCCTCCGTGAGGTCTCGCGTACGCGTATCGGGATTGATCGAAGTGATCTTCAGAAGATCCTGCGACGTCTTCAATCCGATTCCGAAAATGTACGTCAAAGCAATTTCAATTCTCTTGTCACGGGGCAAATCTACACCGGCAATACGTGCCATTAAAAAAGCACCTCCATTTCTTTAAAAATTAACCTTGTCTCTGCTTATGCTTTGGATTTTCACAAATGACCATGACACGGCCTTTGCGCTTGATGACTTTACATTTTTCGCAAATTCGCTTTACTGACGGTTTCACTTTCATCGCACATACCTCCTTCTGCAACTATATTATCAGTTGTCATTTGGCTAGTATATCACGTTTCTTTCCATCTGACCAGAAAAAATTTATGAAAATTTTTGAAGCCGCTATAACGAATGGCAGGAACCATGTTTCAGCAATGGATAATAGAGCTTAACTGAATAAGAAGCTCCCTACCATTAAAGCAGGAAGCTTCTTATAGATTAGATTAAAGCCCGAGGAGTGCATCGAGCTTCGGCTTGTCGAAACTCACAACATAATTTTTACCATCAATTGTCGTTACAGGTACGATCGTATCACCGGAGATGCGTTGGCACTCTGCTGCATCTTCGGCGCTAAGCTCAATGTTATGCTCTTCAAATGCGATATTTTTAGACTTTAGGTATTTTTTTACCTTATCGCACCACGGGCACTGTGTGATGGAATAAACTTTTACCATATAGATCTCCTCTTTCAAATGATACTCTGTCGTTCATAGAGCATCTGGTACTATGGAAAGAAAACACGGTGTTTTCTCTCTTCCTATCATAATCGCTTAACTCTCGCGGCTCTCAGGCGCTGCATATACTTTTCGGCAAGAATTGCGGCCGTTGTTCCGTCGGCAGCAGCCGTTGTGAGTTGGCGTACTTCCTTTTCACGGATGTCCCCCGCAGCATAGACACCTTCGATGTTTGTACGGGTATCTTCGCCTGCGGCAATGCGCCCCGTAGAGCCAAGCGCTATCTCACCCTCAAAGAGTCTTGTATTCGGCACGACGCCAATATTGACGAAAATGGCATCCACAGCAAGCTCGCGCTCTTTTTTTGTCTCTTTATCAAAAATCTTAATCTTTTCGAGACGTGCTTTACCTAGAAGTGCCTGGATTTCCGTGTTTAGAAGTACTTCTATCTTTTCATTGGCAAGGAGCTTGTCAACGCTTGCCTTATCGGCACGGAACGCACTTCTGTGAATAAGATAGAGCTTTCTTGCATACTTGGTCAGATAATTTGCTGCATCGACCGCCGCATTGCCGCCTCCCATGACGACGATAATCTTATCCTGATAGAGATGTCCGTCGCAAAGTTCACAGTAGTGGACACCCTTATTATTGTAACGCGCGGCTTCTGGAAGCGGCAGCTGCCTGCGGTTCATGCCCGTTGCAAGTATGACGGCATCCGCTTCATAGACTGCGCTTTCGGTCTCGACAATCTTCGGCTGCGCTTTGAGCACAACGTGCTCGATTTTGTCAAATTCATCGACCACAGCACCGACATTTTCCGCCTGGTTTTGAAGCGTGCCGATAAGCTCCTTTCCCGAAACAGTCATAAACCCCGGATAGTTTTCAATCCCCGTTGCGTTTGCAATCTGCCCGCCGACAAGCCCATCTTCGAGAACGAGCACATCAAGCTTTGCGCGCCCTGCATAAAGTGCCGCCGTAAGCCCCGCCATACCTGCGCCGATGATAATAATATCCTTGTGCATTCTGTTTTTCGCCATAAGAACCCCCATTTCCTGCCACATCGTTTAGAATACTTTTATGCCTGTGAATGACAAGATCATTATAGCAAACGTATACTGCATACTATGTAATTCTATCACACTGGCATGAGTTTGCCTTCTTACTTCAGCCCTGCCATCGACATGACGCAAAAGAGAAGAAGACCGATACCTGCACCAACAATAGAACCGTTCATCCGAATCCAAATAAGATCGGGTTCAACTTTGTCATAGACAAGGCTGTTGAGCTGTGCATCTGTCAGCCCACTGAGCACACGGTTGACGATGACGCCGACAAGGGTCTGCGCATGAAGCGCAGAGCGTGCAATGAGATCGTAGAGAAAATGGCTGACATTTTTTCGAAGGGCTTCATCGGTCTCGAGAAGCATGAGACCGTGCTCGTACTCACGGTCGATGATTTCTGCCAAGCGATTTCGCAGCACTGGCATATGCTCTTCCATCGAATCAACGCCCTCTACGGCATCTTCTGCAAAATGTGTCCGCATATGATGCCATGCATGATGAATGGCACTTTCTATCGGCAGTTCCCTGATGAAGCTGTCACGCATCTCGTAAACAAGACGATGAAAATTTGGCTCGTAATTGAGCGTGATTGCCTTTTTCATAAAAGAGCCCGAGAATTTCCTCATGGAGCGGAGACCGTTTATCAGCAAGTTCTTTCAAGATGTAGACGAGCTGATCCTGCATCAGATGTGCCGCTTCCTCAAGATTCACGATATTCGTCGCCTTCGCAAGATATCCCATCAGGCTCTTCCATCCAGACGTATCCTTCTTTATCTGGTCGGCCTCGTACTTTTCCAGCCAACCTAGAATCTTATCGTAGATGAACTTGCTCCTTGCCTTTTCCGTCAGGTAGTTGGCCGCATGAACGAGAAATGCATGGTCTCGCCCACTCATTTTCAGCCACTTACCGCAGGCGGCGAAGAAATCCTCCGGCCGCACGCGGAGGAACTCGCCTCGCAGATAATCCGCCAGCTTCTGCGCACTCGCTGCATTTTCTTCACGAACAATGTACACCTGTGTATAGCGGTAAATGCTGTTTGTCAGCTGTGCACGTGTTTCACGCTTTCCGAGCCACGCCATGAGCATAGGCAAAAAGTGAGTGTGCTCAATGTGATAGAAGATTTTTCGCCTTGAAAAAAACTGCTTCTGCACCATGAGAATGGGAAAGCCTTGATAAAAGGCATCGCGCCGCCTTAGAAACAGGCTGTATGATAGGGAAAGCCAAGCGGCTTTTTAAAAAGCGCAGTGACGGCAAACCAATCGGCAACGCCACCGACGAGCGCTGCTTCTGCGACAAAGAGAAATCCACTGACAAAGAAATCTTCCGGCATCTTCAAGTGCAGATACAGCGCGAAGGGAATACACGGAAAGCTATGCACAGCGCTGCGTCGGCATGATTCCATTTCTTCATAAAAATCCACGTTCTTTCTGCTGTCGTCACGAGGAGGAAGAGCCCCATGCCAACTCAGTCCGCCAATTGCCGAACCATTGATGCGAATCATCTGAAGGTCATCTTCGACTTTTGATTCAACAAATGCAACGAGTGCATCATCGGAAAATTCGTCCAAGCGTTCGCGAATCAATCCCGTCAGCATGGCATGATGTTTATCAAGTTCGCTTTGGAAGAACTTCTTTACCTTCGTGTCAAAGGATGCCTGCATCGCCTTAGACGCACAGAAGGTATCGATATAGCGCCCGACATATTCTTCAAGATTTTTCAGCCAAAATGGATTCTCTCCCTTCAAACTGTGCTCAATCCAGTAGACGAGAATACCCGTAAGGTCAACGACATCGACCCAGCGTTCTTTCCACACGGCGAGCGCGTCCTTCAGTGCGCGGTCTTTGGCAAGTGCCATGAGCATCGCCTCAAGCCCCGCCTTGACACGGACGTAATGCTCTGTCTCGCCGCTGAGAAGTTGCCCCAGTTCCTCTCTTGCCCGCTGATTGAAGATACGGAGAATCTCGTCATCGTCGATACCAACAGCAGAAAGTGCAAACGCACGTCCGAACCCTTCACCCTCGTATGCTTTGCGCAGGGTCTTGATATTGTCGTGAAGCAGCTGCTGCATCTGCGGACTGTCGAGAACCTCACGGGCAATGATTAAGATGCTCTTTAAGATACGCCGCACATGCACTTCCTCTGCGAGAAGCGAAAAAAGCTCCTGCGCGACATGCTCGAGCTCCAGCCCTTTCAGCCCGTCGCGAAGCGCCGGTGCCAGTGTCTCCGCCACGCGCTCGGCATCCATATCCTTTACAATACGAAGCATGGCCTCGCGTGCGACGGAGATGACCTCTGCTCGTCCGCCGCGATGTTCTAAATAAACGACGAGCAGCCCCGCCATATCCTGCGCCTGCAGGACGTCCATGACGTTTTTTGTGCTGAGGAGATCTTCGCTCGTAAAGCGGACGATGGCATCTGTGATGCGCACACGGTTGCACCGAAGAATGTCGGTGCGATAAGAAATGCCAAGCGGCTTATGAAAGAGTGCCGTAACGGCAAACCAATCCGCTAATCCGCCGATGACAGCTGCTAGAAAGCCGTGGTGAAAAAGCCCGCCGAGAAAACCACCCATCGTAAGCGTACCAAGGAATCCGCGCACTGATGCCAAGCGCAAGATTCGCCTTATTCCTCTTTTGCAAAATGATTCACCCCGATAAACCCTGAAAATCACTTAGAAAGTTTCTACCATATTCCGCAGATATCTGCGAAAGTGCTCGCCAATATCCTTGCGGCGAAGTGCAAACTCAACGGTCGCCTTCAAAAAGCCCAATTTATCTCCCAGATCATAGCGCGACCCTTCAAAGGCATAGGCATAGACCGCTTCTTCTTTTGCAAGGACTTTGAGCGCATCTGTCAGCTGAACCTCACCGCCCTTTCCCGGTGCGGTATGCTCGAGAAGTTCAAAAATCTTCGGCGAAATGATATAGCGCCCGAGCACTGCCAGCCGGCTTGGCGCTTCCTCGGTCAAAGGTTTTTCCACCATATCCATGACGCGCATGAGCCTGCCGTCCAGCTGCTCACCCTCAACAATACCATAGGAAGAAACCTGTGACATTGCCACTTCTTGGCAGCCAAGGACAGATCCGCCACGATTTTCATAAACGTCGATGAGCTGACGCAGAGCAGGATTGTCAGGATTGTAGACGACATCATCGCCAAGGAGAACGGCAAATGGTTCATCGCCCATAAAGGCCTTCGCACAAAGAATAGCATCGCCTAGACCACGCATATAGCGCTGGCGGATGTAGTGGATACGAATGTCCGCCGTCTCCTCAATCTTTGCAAGCAGGTCAAACTTTTTCTTTTTTCTAAGTTCTGCCTCAAGCGTCGGTGCCGAATCGAAATGATCTTCAATCGCGCGCTTGCCGTGGCCGCTGACAATCAAGATATCTTCAATGCCGCTTTCCAACGCTTCTTCGACGATGAACTGAATCGTCGGCGTGTCGACGATTGGCAGCATCTCTTTCGGCGTCGCCTTTGTGGCAGGGAGAAAGCGCGTTCCATACCCTGCGGCAGGTATGACCGCCTTGCGTATCTTCTTCATGGCAGATTCTCCTCGTTTTCATTTTATTTTTGTCTTGCGCAGCTATCCAGCCATTAGGTAAGCGTATGCAGCATTTCCCTTTAGCATCAGGTTTCTTTTTCCATGCCAAAGAGCGCACGAGCAAAAGTCTTCCGCATCGAATGGACGGAGATCTTCGACACTTTCCCCAACACCAATCCACTTGACCGGCATCTTTAAGCGGCTCTTGATGCCGATGACGACGCCGCCCTTTGCCGTACCGTCGAGCTTTGTGAGCACAACGCCTGTGATCGGTGCTGCTTTCGTAAAAAGCTCCGCTTGGCTGACGGCGTTCTGTCCCGTCGTCGCATCGAGAACGAGCAGGGTCTCATGGGGCGCTCCCTTGATCTCACGCCCGATGACGCGGTTGATCTTTTCAAGCTCCTGCATGAGATTGGACTTCGTCTGAAGGCGCCCCGCCGTATCGATGATCAGTACGTCCACATTGCGCGCCTTTGCCGCCTTTACCGCATCAAAGGCGACAGCCGCAGGATCCGATCCCTCTTCGTGTTTGATGACAGGAACGCCCGTGTGCTCGCCCCATGACTCCAGCTGGTCGATCGCCGCCGCTCGGAAGGTATCTGCCGCCGCAAGGAGAACCTTTTTGCCCTCACCCTTATAGTAAGCGGCGAGTTTTCCAATGGTCGTCGTCTTTCCTGCACCGTTGACACCGATGACAAGAAGAACCGTCGGCCCTTCTTCTGCTACGTGCGTTTCATTCTCTCCTTCGCTGAGGATGGCCGTGATTTCCTTCTGAAGGAACGGCCGCAAATCGTCCGGGCTGTTGATCTCCTTCTTCTTGATGCCCTTTCGCACCGCTGTCATGAGTCTTTCCGTCGTCTCGATGCCGACATCGGCCATAATCAGCGTCTCTTCCAGTTCATCAAGGAGTTCATCATCAATATCAGCATAGCCGATGACGAGCTTCTCTATCTTGTTCGTAAGGTTCTCACGTGTCTTGGTAAGCCCCTTCTTCAGTCGGTCAAAAAATCCCATACCTTCTCCTTTCGAACAGAGTCCCTACGCCGTAACAGCGTCTTCCAGTTTCACGGACAGAATTCTCGAGATGCCCGCATCTTCAATCGTGACGCCATACATGACATCTGAAACTTCCATCGTGCCCTTTCTATGCGTAACGACAACAAATTGCGTATGATCGGCGAACTCTTTCAAAAAGCCGCCGAACCGCTTGACATTTGCCTCATCAAGTGGTGCATCGATTTCATCGAGCACAGAAAACGGCGATGGACGATAGCGCAAAAAAGAAAAGAGCAATGCAATGACAGTGAGCGCACGTTCACCGCCCGAAAGTGCCGCCAGACTCTGCTGTTTCTTCCGCGGAAGTGTCACCAGGATTTCGACGCCGGTGTTAAGAACGTCCGCTTCGTCGAGAAGTTTTATCTCTGCCTTGCCGCCGCCAAACAGGGCGAACGAAAAATATCGGCAAAAATACACCTGAATCTCGGCAAAGGCTTCTTTGAACTGCTTTGTCATGGCCGCATCCATATCGGATAGAATCGTCGCAAGATTTCCCTTGGCTTCAACGAGATCGTTTGCCTGTCTCTCCATGAATGCGTGTCGGTTCTTCAGTTCTTCATATTCCCGCACGGCGTTCGGATTGACAGGACCGAGTGCATCGATCTCCTCTTTAAGAGACTTCAAACGAGCGTGAATCGTCTCATCATCCGTATCTTCTGCTAGTTCTGCCGCACGTTCGGGCGTAACCCCGTACGACGACAGCAGAGTCTCTTCCTGCTCTTTCCGTTCGATTTCGAGCTTGGCGCCCTGTACGTCAATCTTGTGAATTTCCTCGCGAAGCTTATTCAGTGCCTGTGACGCCTTCTTCGTCTCTCCTTCTATCCGGTCGCGCTCTTCCACACAGCCCATGCGCGCCTTGTAGATCGCATCGTACGCTTCCTTTCCTTTGTCCAGACAAAGATCCATGGTTTCCGCCTTCTCTTGCATGCGACAAAGCGCATCTGTGCTCGCTGCCATAAAATCCACAAGCGCCTTTTTCCTCCTGCTCTGTCTTTCGAAGGGCTTCTTCGTTTCGCGCCTTTTCCTCCTGGCGAAGTTCGATCTGCTTTTTCGCACTAGCGGTCTGCTGCTCGAGAATCGCACGCCGCACTTCGCGGCCATTGATGTACTCTTTCAAGTCACTTTCATCCTGCAGGAGTTCTTCCAGCAAGACGATAGCCTTTTCCGCACGGCTCTTTACTGCCTCGTATTCTTCTTCCAGCGCCTTGCTTTCATGCAAAAGGAGGTCTTGCCAGCGCTGACTGGCGACAAAAGTCGTCTCGAATTTTTCCGCTGCCAGTTTCTGTTCTGCGACGAGGCGTTCCTGCTCGCGCATATTTTCCTTGAGACTGCCCTGATTGGTGCGAATCTCCAGCAGACGAAGTTCATGTGCTGCAAGGGTCTTTCGCAGTTCTCGTTCTTTTATACCTGCTTCCGTCGCCTCTCTTGCAACTGCATGACTCTTTTCATGCGCCGCCGCTGCATCCTTTTTTAAAGAAGCGATTTCAGCCCGCAAGGTATCGATCCCACTGCTGCGGTTGAGAAAACTTGCCTCTTTATTCTGGCGCGAGCCGCCCGAAAGTGATCCACCAGGATGCAAAAGCTCACCTTCAAGCGTTACGATGCGTTGACGATGACCAAGCTTCTCCGCAAGGGTGAGCGCGTGATTCAATGTATCGACAACGAGCGTCCGACCAAGGAGAAAGTCGATCGCTTTTTGATAGGCACCATCGGCATGTGCCAGTTCATTTGCCCAACCGATGACACCATCCGTTTTATCGCAGTTCAGCCTTGCCGGCTGACGGACGACGAGCGTTGAGAGCGGCAGGAAGGTCACGCGGCCGAAACGCCCGCGCTTTAAAAAGCCAATAGCTGCCTTTGCCGTTTCCGTATCTTTGGTGACGATGTTCTGTATATTGCCGCCAAGGGCGACTTCAACCGCCGTCACATATACGCGCTCGACATGGATGAGCTCGGCAACTGCTCCCGAGATACCCGCGCGCCATGACGCCTGTGCTTTGAGAATGGCCTTTGCCGCACGGCCAAAGCCCTCATACCCCTCCTGCATGCGTGTCAGGAATTTCAAATTTCCTTCTGCTTGACTTCGCTTGCTCTCCAGCTGGCGGACGCGGTCAATCGCTTCGCGCGCCGCGCGCTCTGCTATCTCCTGCGCTGCAACTGCCGCCGTCTGTTCCTGTCTTGCCGTCTCTTCTGCTGCTGTTTCTGCTGCAAGGTCACGAGCGAGCTTTTCATCGAGTTCACAGAGATGACGCGGCTTTTCTTCTTGTGTTTTTCTAGCTTCAGCACGGTCGTTCCTGCCGTCTTCCCCGCCTTGATGTCGCGTTCGAGAACGGCAAAGTGCCTGCCGTTTTTCCATCAGCAAACTCTGTTTATCGGCGGCTTCCTGCTGTGCCTCTTTTACCGCTTCTTTCTGCTTCTCGACTCGCGCGCAAGCGTATCTGCCTTCTTTCGATTTTTCTCCCATGGCGGTCGAAAGGTTTTCAAAAATCTTTTTACGCCTTGCCATTTCATCCGTCAAACGGACGATCGCCGTCACCGTCTGCTGAGCGACGGCGGTCAGTTCCTCGCGGCGGGCTTTGATGCGCGCCCTTTCCGCATCTCCTGCGCCCGCCGCTCCATAAGGCGCGCGCGGTCTTGATTCACCTGCTCAAGTTTCGCGCGAACTTTCTCATTTTTCTCCGCCTGTTCGCGCATCTTTTGGTCAAGCCCAACGATCTGCCGGTCATTTGCCGCCTTCGCCGCCTCAAGTGTGCGCACTTTTTGTCTCCGCTTCCAACGCGCGGTCGCCTGCTGCCCGCTGCAGGGGCGTCGCTTTCCGCTTTTCGCTCGCGCGCTGCCTCGTAACTGCGCACGAGTACTGTAAGCTTTGTTCCTTGTAGCTATCCATAAGTGCATTGTAGGGCGCGTGTCTTTTTCCGCATGGCGCGCAAGTGGCTCGAGCTGTGTCTCAATCTCGTGCATGATATCTTCCACGCGAACGAGATTGTTTTCCGTCTCCGTAATCTTTCGCACGGTCTCACGCTTGCGCGCCTTGTACTTTGTGATACCGGCCGTCTCCTCAAAAAAGGTACGGCGCTCTTCCGGACGACTGTTCAAAAATATCATCGATACGGTTCTGACCGATGATGCTCATGCCTTCATGACCGATGCCAGTATCGACAAAGAGATCGTAGATATCCTTCAGGCGGCATTTCCACGGTTGATATAATACGCACTTTCGCCGCTCCGATAGAGGCGGCGTGTTATGCAGACCTCTTGAAAATCCAAGGGCAGCGTGCCATCATTTTCAAAGACAAGTGAGACCTCTGCAATACCGAGCGCTTTGCGCATGGCAGAGCCCGTAAAAATGATGTCCTCGGCTTTCATACCGCGCAAGTTTTTCATGCTCTGCTCACCGAGTACCCAGCGTATGGCATCTGTGATATTGCTCTTTCCGCTGCCGTTTGGGCCAACGATCGCCGTGATGCCGCTGTCAAAATCTATGCTGATTTTATCCGCAAAGGATTTGAAGCCGTATGCATCTAGCCGCTTTAACTGCAAAGCTACGTCTCCCTTCCCGGTGTGCTGTGTGCGACAGACGCGCGCACGAAATCAATGAATCGCTTGTCAATCTGTGAGAGAATCTTGTGCGAACCCCAACATAGAAGCACCTCGAGATTGATGGGCGGCACGACTTCCTTTCGCAGGAAGTTCTTTTCTGTGTTCGTTGCAAAATCGGGCAAAAACGAAATGGCCACCCCATCGGCGACAAGCTGCTTGATGGTCTTCAGCTGCGACGTACAGAGAACAACTTCCGGCGTAAACCCTGCCTTACGCGTACGCTTAAAGACTTCATGATACTGATACGTCCGCGGCTGCTGCAAGATAAACTTTTCTCCCGACAGCGCACGAAAGTCAAGTCTTTCTTCATCGGAAAACGGATGTCCCTTTCCTATGCAGAGGCTCATCGTATCGCTCAGGATGTGCGGCGTGTTTTCGCCTCTTTCCCCAGGCCCCATCATCACGATGCCAAAGTCGAGTTCACCGAGCTCTACACGCTCCAAAACCTCCTGTGAATCACTGTACTCCTGCACGTCGAGATTGATCTCAGGAAAGGCACGGCGAAACTTCACGAATAGATCTGGAAACAGATAGGCCTCCACCATCGGCGGGATGCCAAAGTGAATGACCCCATGCGTTGCATGGCGAAAGCGTTCCATATCCTGCCGCGCTTCTTCCATCTCCTTCATAATGCGCTGTGCGTGGATGAGAAAAGCTCGTCCTTCCTCAGTCAGCATTACATGCCGCTGACTGCGATTGATGAGCGTCAGTTCTAGCTCCGCCTCCAAAGACTTAATCGCTTTTGTCACCGAGGGCTGTGAAACGTGCAGCATCTGCGCCGTCCGTGTGAAGTTTTCTACTTCCGCAATCGCACAAAAAAATACTCAAGCTGTCGAAACTCCATGCCGGCAACACCTCACAAAGTAAAAGAAATGATTTCCTGCTGTATTTTACCATAACCTGAAGTTATAATCTAGTGCAAACTTTTTTTCAGTATTTTTGACCGGTTTTCTTGCACCCAAAGAAATTTTGCGCTACGATATACGACGTTAAAAAGAGATATGTTGTTTCATGTATCGTATCCTCAAGGGGGAATCTCGATGAAAACCAGAGAAGGCGGCTTTACGCTCATTGGCATGCTGGTTGCCGTCGCCATCATCGGCGTCCTCGCCATGATCGCCGTTCCAAAGTTCACCAATGCCATCACCTCCGCCAATACGGCAAAGGTACAGGGCAGATCTTTCGACCATTGATGCCGCTGTCGCCACCTATCGCATCGACAAAGGGAGCGATCCCGGCAGCTACAGTCAGCTAAAAGGCTATATCCGCGACTTTGAAAACGTCAAACCGCCCAAAGGGAAAGTCTATCTTAATGGCGGAGAAACTGACATAAAGGATTCATCCTATAGTCTGAAAAATTTCGATAATGAAATGCGTGCTACATTGGATGATCATACGCTCAACGAATTTGGAAAAAATAATAAATAAAAGAGGCAGCTTTGCATTTTTTGCCCATCTCATCTTCCTTCTCGGTCTCATGCTGCTTTCGCTGACAGACATCAAGCACGGCATTTTGCCCGACCGCCTGAACCTTTTTCTCGCCGTCTTCGGCGTCCTGTTTATCTATCTAGGAGCGCTTCAGCCGTATGATTCCGCTGCCATCGGCGCGGGACTTGCCTAACCTTCTTAGGGGTTTCTGCACTTTATATCCGGCGGCGGTCTCGGCTGCGGTGATGTCAAATTCGGCTTTGTTCTCGGCATATGGCTCGGTCATGAATACATCATCGTCGCTCTCATCATCGCCTTTCTCGCCGGTGGAATCTTCGCTGCTCTTCTGCTTTTTTCTAAAAAGTTCTCCCGAAGGGATTCTATTCCCTTCGGACCCTTTCTCGCTTTCGGCGCCACCGTTGCCATGCTGTGGGGAAACGCTCTTGTCGCTTGGTATTTGGCACTGTTTAACGGTTAAAATACCCTTGATCCAGTATTCTACCAACAAGGTATGCAGCATTGGGAGATGATTCTTTGCTTTCTTTTCTTCGCCGCCTTTCCTCCTTTCAAATCATCATCCTTAGCTTTGTAGCCCTCATCGGATGCGGGACGGGGCTTCTCATGCTTCCCATCGCGGCGCAGGCGCGCATTTCCACCGACCTTCTTTCCGCACTCTTTACCGCCGTCTCTGCTTCCTGCGTAACGGGGCTTACCGTGGTGGATACAGCAAGTCATTGGTCACTGTTCGGGCAAGCGGTCATCCTCATCCTCATCCAGATCGGCGGGCTCGGCGTCGTCACGATGGCAGTCACGATTACCGTCGCTTCCGGACAGAAGGTCGGCCTTATGCAGCGAAGTACGATGCAGGATGCACTTTCCATTCACCAGCTCGGCGGCATCGTGCGCCTGCTGCGCTTTGTACTCGCGTTTACAGCAGGCATTGAGCTATGCGGCACGCTCCTCCTCTTCCCTGTCTTTTACCAAGACTTCGGTGTCCTACAAGGGATCTGGATGGCGCTTTTTCATGCCATATCTGCCTTTTGCAATGCAGGCTTTGACCTCATGGGATCGCAGGACGGCGGCTCACTCATGGCGTATGTTGCCAATCCTTGGATGAATCTTATCATCATGGCACTTATCGCCAGCGGCGGGCTTGGCTTTCTCACATGGGCAGACCTTCACGAAAACAGATTCCGCGTGCATCAATGGCGGCTTCAAACGAAGATCATCTTGTCAATGACTGCCTTTCTCATCCTGCTTCCTGCTGTCATCTTCTACTTTGGCGACATGGGCTTTCTCACAAATGGACGTGGCCTTGCCGCATTTTTCCAATCGGTCACAGCACGCACCGCAGGCTTCAATACCATAAACATTGAGGACATGACCGAGGCGGGCAAGTGCATCATGGTACTCCTGATGTTTACTGGCGGCGCACCGGGATCGACAGCAGGCGGCATTAAGACGACAACGGCATTCACGCTCCTCATCGCCATGTTTTCCATCCTCCGCTATCGGCTGGATATCGAATGCTTCTCGCGGCGCATCTCGCTTGAAACACTGCAGGAAGCTGTTGCCATCTTTCTCCTCTACGCGCTGCTGCTCTTTTCCAGCAGTATCTTCCTCTCATACTTCGACGGGGCAGAGATGATCGACAGTCTTGTGGAAACCTCATCTGCCCTCGGTACAGTCGGGCTTTCCATTGGACTAACCGATAAACTTTCCACACCGTCAAAGTGCCTGTTAATGCTCCTTATGTACTTCGGCCGCGTCGGCGCACTCACGCTCGTCTACGCCTTCCACAGCAGGAAATCCCATCTCGTAAGGAGAGTGCCGGAGGAAAAGCTTACCATTGGTTAACCGCACGCCATGTATAATAAAAGAAAGGTCTTCCTATGAAATCCGTCCTTCTCATCGGACTTGGTCGCTACGGCCGCCATGTAGCCCGCAAACTTCACGAACAGGGCAACGAAGTCATGGCCATCGACAAGAACGAAGAGCTCGTCAACCAAGTCCTGCCCTTTGTGACCAACGCACTCATCGCCGACAGTACAGACCAAAGTTTTCTCGCTTCCCTTGGCGTCCGCAACTTTGATGTTGCCATCGTCGCCATCGGCGACGACTTTCAAAGCTCACTAGAGACGACACTTCAATTAAAGGAACTCGGCGCACGCCAAATTATTGCCAGAGCCTCCAGCAGCATTCACGAAAAAATTCTTATAAAAAGCGGTGCCGACGAAGTCGTCTACCCGGAAAAACAACTTGCCCTATGGACGGCTATGCGCTATGGAAGCCGCCACCTGCTCGACTACTTTGCGCTGAGCAATCGCTACGGCGTCTACGAAGTCACCATGCCGGCCATGTGGACAGGGACATACCATCGGTGAGCTCGACATCCGCCGCAATTATCATGTCAACATTCTCGGGATACGCCTCGACGGTCACTTGACGGTTGACATCACGCCGAAAACCTCAACTCAAGGAAAAGGACACTATTCTCATCCTTGGCAAACACGACAACATCGAAGCGATCATTGGAAAATTCTGATTGAGACTTCCCTTTTCCTCATGGTAAAAAGGCGACTTCTTCTCATCTCATAGTGAAAGATTCGCCTTTTTGTTATACTTCTATTTTCAAAAAACTTCGCATCTCAAACAACATGCTTACTTTTTAGGACGAAGAAACGGTAATTCCTGCATCAACAGCATCTCACGGAGAAGCTTCAGTGCAACGGCAGTCGATACGCCGCTGGCATCGAGCAGCGGCGCGAGCTCGACAAGGTCGCAGGCGACGACATTTGCACAGCTTATCACCTTTCGCGCAGCACCTAGAAGGTCAAGGAAGGTGACACCGCCCGCTTCCGGCGTGCCCGTGCCTGGAAAATATGCCGGGTCGAGGACATCGAGATCTATGGTAAAGTAGACGGGCTTTCCCTCGATCTTTTTCAGTACTGCTTCAAGTCCCGTAAAGTCGAACTGGGTAAGCTTTGTATGTCCCTCCTGCGCCCACTTCCATTCCGCGCGCTCACCGCTGCGAATGCCAAATTGGTATATGCGGTCATCGCCAAGCAGATCCCATACACGGCGAATGACAGAGGCGTGAGACAATTTTACCCCAAATATTCATCTCGAAGGTCAGTATGTGCGTCAAAATGAATGACGACAAGGTCAGGATGCGCGCAAAAGACCGCGCGAAGTGCGCCGAGCGTCACGAGATGCTCACCGCCGATAAGAAACGGAAGTTTCTTATCGGATAGGATTTTCTCCGCTCGCTCCTCAATCATTGAAAGCGCGGCTTCTGTGTCACCGAACGGAAGCTCAAGGTCGCCGCCGTCAAAGACTGCCGCCTCCTCTAGGTCAAGGTCAAGATAGGGACTGTACGTCTCTAATCCATAGGATTCCGCACGCATGTGACGGCTTGCCAGCCGGGTTCCCGGACGATAGCTCGTCGTCGAGTCAAACGGTGCGCCGTAGAGTACGATGCGGCTCTCTTCATACGCGCTGTCACAGCCGAGGAAGGTCTCAATGTTCTGGTTCCACACTCTTTAACATCTCCTCTACATACGTCGGCAGTGCAAACGCACCTTGATGAAGTTTCGTATTATAATAGCGTGTCGTTATCTCCAGCTTTTCCCAAGCATCAAAGGCAACTTCTGCGACAGGATGACGCTTTTTCGCTGCAAAGCCAAAAAGCCAATGTCCCGAAGGATACGTCGGTATATGCGCTTGATAGACACGGCAGATGGGAAAGGAAAGTGTAATCGCTGCATGCGCACGCTGCATCGCATAGCCGTCCTCAGGGTAAAAGGGACTCTCATGCTGATTAACCATGATGCCGTCTTCACGAAGTGCTTTATAGCAGTTGCCATAAAACTCCTTTGTGAAAAGAACCTCGCCCAGTCCAAAGGGGTCTGTTGAGTCCACGATAATCAGATCATAGGCATCCTGCGCATGACGGACGAATTTCAGTCCATCTTCAAAGTGCATAGCAATGCGCACGTCACAAAGCTTTCCCGCTGTCTGCGGCAGATACTTTTCACACGCCTTGACGACATCTTCATCAATCTCGACGAGATCAATATGCTCGATGCCGTCATAGCGCACAAGCTCGCGCACTGTACCGCCGTCACCACCGCCGACCACGAGCACATCTTTCACATCGGGTTTCACGCACATCGGCACATGTGTAATCATCTCATGATAGATGAATTCATCCTTTTCTGTCAGCATCATGTAGCCGTCAAGCGTCAAGAAGCGCCCGAATTCCGGCGAATCGAAAATATCTATGCGCTGAAATTCGCTCTGCTTAGAAAACACTTCCCTGTCGACCTTGATGGAAAAGGTTACATTCTTCGTTTGCTTTTCTGTAAACCAAAAGCTCCATACTGTCTCCATTCTTCCTGCCGGTCTAGAGTTACTCGAGGTCATCATGTACCTCGGAAAAATAGATAACCGTCACGACGTCTTCCATCAGGATACGGCGTTTGTAGATGCGTTCGAAGTCTTCGATAAGCTCTTCACGAGAGTTGATTTCAGGATTCTGATGTCCAAGGTCACGGCTCGTCAGCGTCCCCATGGTTTTTACGCGAACTTTATCGAGGAAGGCGGTATAGAGCTTGTGCTTCGGCTCGCCCTTATCGCCGGTCGTAACCCAGACGATAGAGTTTTCCGGAAATTGTGCGCTGACGTCCCCCAGGCGGACAGTGCAGTTCTTCGTACGCTCCATGAGCATCTTCTTATGCTTTGCCGCTTGAAAATTCAATGCCATCATGATGGTTTTCTCCTCTCTCGCCGATAAACTCCCTTACCGGCTCCTTGCATGCAGCCACGATTTTCGCATGGCTGCTATATTTCTTTTCTTTCTCGCCTTATTCGACTCTCATCGTATGTTTTCCTCCTATTTCTCTTCCTTTTGTCAGAAATCTATGATAAGATATAAATGGTTATTTAATTGCATAGGGAACATCCGCGTTTTTCTCGCATGTTTCCTACACAAGGAGGTATACTTATGCATATGAAGAAAATCATCGCTGCGCTCTTCGCGCTCACCCTTATGCTCTCCGCCGCGACTGCATTTGCAGCGGATAACGTGGACATACGTTCGATGCTCGCGGTCGACGGACACGGCGAAGGCTTTGTGACGCCGGATATGGCAACCATCACGATTGGCGTCACAACGCTCGGGCAAGACGCGAGCAAAGCACAAAATGACAATGCCTTGCAGTCCGGAAGAACCCGCGATGCCATCCGTGCGCTCGGCATTGCAGAAAGCGACATACAGACGAGTAATTATTCCTTCCAGCCCAATTACGAGACGGGCGATCGATCCAGGAATAAAATCTCTGGCTATGTCGTAAACAACTCGATCGTCGTCACTGTTCGTAATACCAAACTTGTCGGGCGCGTCATCGACACAGCACTCGCCAGTGGTGCAAACGAGATCAGCTCGCTCGATTTTTCCGCACGCGATACGGAAGCTGTCCGAAAAGAAGCCCTGCTCGCCGCAGTAAGTGACGCACGTCAAAGGCGGATATCCTTGCGCAGGGCGTTGGAAGGCGCATCATCGGCATCAAAAGTGTCAGTGAAAACACAGGAACGCTTGAGTCCCGCCGCTTGAATTCCTCGATGCTGATGCTTGCAAAAGATGCAGCAACACCGATTGAAGCAGGCAGTCTCTCGCTGTCGGCGAATGTCCATATCGAATATATTTTGAGCGAATAACTTCATAATAGGAAAGACTTTTCACAAACAGAGGAGGCCTCTCTTTTCTTTATGACCATGCCCATTTCCCATGCGACCGATACGCAGGTAAAAGGCAGGATGCGCTCTAGTGCCGCGGATACTTTCGATGGTAAGAAACCTGAGACTTCTCGCCATTGAATATATCCGCGGCATCTCTATGATGGGCGTCATCGGCATTCACGTCGGTTCGCAGTACATTGAAAACGCGCTTTCAAACCCGCATCTCATCGCGCTTTTTGAAATCGTCTCGCGCTTTTCCGTCCCGATCTTCTTCTTCATTTCGGCATTCGGGCTCTTTTACAACCTTGACGAGAAAGCCTTTTTCGTACCAGAACTTTCTTTCTCGCCGTTTCAAGGCTGTCCTCATCCCGTATGTCGTCTGGTCGCTCTTTTACGTCATTCACGACGGCTGTTTCTACGGTACGGGTTTTCCAGATCCTTCATACTTCCTTTCGCTGCTCTTCTTCGGCAATACGAAATACCATCTCTACTTCCTTGTGATACTTCTATGGTTCTACATCCTCATGCCGCTTTGGATTCCTATAGTAAGGCGGTTTGGCTTGGTATCACTCACGCTTCTCCTCCTACTGCAGATTGGCTTTGACTACTGGTCGAGTTACTCAACCGCTCTTAGTCTCTATATCTACGGACTTCCCGACACCTCACATTTAAAGTCCTTTCTCATGTATCGCCTGAACTATTGGCCGCTTCACTATCTCTTTGTCTTCCTGCTCGGTGGTTATCTTGCCATGCATGCAAGAGCCTTTCGCACCTTTCTCAGCGAGAAGCGCACGACCATCAGCATCCTCTTCTTTATAACACTCGCAGCCATGCTCACGCATTACTACAAGCTCCTCTACCTAGATGGCTACTCGCAGCTTGAGGCGATCAACACGGCACACCAGCTCTCGCCTGTCGGCATACTCTACACAGTCGCGGCATCGCTTTTCTTCTTCATGCTCTTCACAGAAGTTCACTTCCCTGTCCTCCTAGACCGTCTCCTTCATACGCTCGGCAAGCATTCGTACTTTGCCTATCTCTGTCACCCCTTTTTCATCAGTCACCTTGCTGGCTCCGGCCGCATCATGACGGCATCGATGGCCATTGTTTTCTATTTCATCACGCTGATACTCGCCGTCCTCGCCGGTGTTATCTTCCGCAGGATTGGTAATGTTTTTCCCCTGCTAAACGAGCTCACCATCGGCGTCTACCCCAAGCGAAAGCATTGAGTTCCGGCTGCTGCATGCACTTGCCAAGCCCAATCGTTGATGTTAAAGTAGGGATATATATGATTTATGCAGAATATCGAAAAGGATAAAAGGAGTAATGATCTATGCTGTTAACGCGTAAGTCCGTCGAGCTTCTGGCACCGGCAGGGACGTGGGATGCACTTGAAGCGGCTGTCGAGGCTAGCGCGGATGCCGTTTATCTTGGCGGCAAGCACTTCAATATGCGCATGCACGAAGGCGACTTCAACTTTGACAATGCTATGTTGAAAAAAGCCGTCGAATACACCCATGCACACGATGTGCGCCTCTATATCACGCTCAATAACCTTATCAGCAACGAAGAGCTCCCCGCGCTAAAAGAGTATCTCTGTTACTTAGAAAAAATTCGCCCGGATGCTATCCTCGTTCAGGATTTCGCTGTCCTCGAGATCATTCATGACCTCGGCTTGACGATTCCCCTTCATACATCCGTCATGATGAACACGCATAGTGTATATGCCATTGATAAACTCAAGGAATACGGCATTACGCGCGTCGTCGTCGGCCGCGAGATGACCCTTTCTGAGCTCGCGCTCTTTCGCGAGAAGACGGGCATCGAGGTGGAATATTTCATGCACGGTGATATGTGTATCGCAGAAAGCGGGCAGTGCATTCATTCGGGCGTTGTCTTTGGTCAGAGCGGCAACCGCGGCCGCTGCTTAAAGCCCTGCCGTTGGGCGTACAAGCTCATCGATGATGCGACGGGCGAAATTCTCGACAAAGACGCCCCCGGTCCTTACAAACTTGCGCTTAAGGACATGTGCATGTACCGCGCCATTCCGCAGCTCATTCAGGCAGGTGTCTTCTCCTTTAAGATAGAAGGCCGCATGCGCCCCGCGCCCTTTATCCGCCGCATTGTCTCGACCTACCGCAAGGCGATCGATGCCTATATCGCAGACCCAACGGGCTACGAAACGGACGAAGATGGCTGGAAGAGCCTTTATGAAAATCGTGCGCGCGATTTCACAACGACCTTCGCCTTTGGTCAGCCGACCATAAAGGATATCGGCTTTACCGGCGAGCGCGAGCCGCGCTTCTTCAGCAAGGCAGTGAAAGAAGCGGGCTTCCAAGACGACATTCTAAAGGAAGAAGCCCCAATTGCCAAAGGAAATACCGCACATCGCACGCTCTCTGTCCGTGTAAACACGCTCGAATCTGCCAAGCGTGTCATCGACGCAGGAGCCGATACCGTCTATGTCGGCGGCGAAGCTTTCCGCCCCCATCGCCCATGGAAACTCACCGATTATGAAGAAATTCTCGCCTATGCCAAAGGCAAGGTAAAAGTTATTGTCACGACGCCGCGCACGACAATGCGCCGGGAATGCGGCGAACTCGAACAACTCTTCACGGCACTGCATCACATGCGCCCCGACGGTATTATGGTCTCAAACCTCGGCTCTCTCCACCTTGCCAAGTGTCTGCTCGACCTCCCCATTCAGGCAGATTATTCCTTCAATCTTTTCAACAGTCAAGCGGCGAAATTTCTGAAAGAAAATGGTCTCACCATGGCAACCAGTTCCTTCGAACTCAGCTACGAGCAGCTCCGTGAGATTGTCGAAACGTCCGAACTTCCCATAGAAACGGTCGTTCACGGTCGCTACGAATCCATGATCTGTGACCACAACTTTATCGCGATGAGCCTGCCAGGATACAATGAACTTAATGAACCAGAGCTTATGGAGCGCCGCTACGCTTTTCTTGACGAAGCGGATGAAAAGCACTCGATTCGCATGGATCAATTTGGCCGCAGTCACATCCTTTTCGCCAAGGATCTCTGTTACTATCCGTACCTCGATAAACTAAACGGCATCACATCCTACCGCATCGAAGCGCAGGACTACGAGCCCGCGCTGGCAGCAAAGGTCACCAAGCTATATCGCACAGCACTTGACAACCTTGCCCAAGGAAAAATTCCTCATGCAGACGCATGGAAGGACATAGAAAAACTATCCCCGCGCAAATTCGGCATCGGCACCTTCCGCTTCCGCCAGAGCCGAAATTCAATTTGACCCTATATCTTAGGAATATTTTTGAAAGGAGTCTTTCCATGGGGGAACAAACGAAAACGTATATTGGACCGGAAGCCATTCTTGAAAAGAAAAGGAAATACATCATGCCCTGTCTGGGTCATTTCTACAAAGCGCCGCGCCAAATCGTCCGCGGTGAGATGCAGTATCTCTTTGACAGTGAAGGGCACAGATACCTCGACTGCTTCGCCGGCGTTTCCGTTATGAACTGTGGGCATTGCAACCCGGAGATCACCCGGAAAGTACAGGAGCAAGTCGGCACGCTGCAGCACATCTGCAACGTCTACCTAACAGAAAACTTTGTCAACCTCGCGGAAAAGCTCGCCGAAGTCACCCCAGGGACCTCCAGAAAAGTTTCTTCTGTTCCACAGGCTCTGAAGCAACGGAAGGAGCGCTCCTTCTCGCTTCCATTTATACGAAAAACAGTGAAATTATCTCGCTTCGAAACGGTCTCCACGGCCGCACAAAACTCGGCATGAGCATCACGGGCATACAGATGTGGCGCACAGATCCGGAGCCTGTCGGCGGCATTCACTTTGCACCGAATCCGTACTGCTACCGCTGTCCGCTCGGCAGAAAGCCCGACACCTGCGACCTCGCCTGCGCCAATGCCATTGAAGATGTTATCAAGACCTCGACGAGCGGGCGCCCCGGTGCCTTTATCGCAGAATCCATCCAAGGTAACGCCGGCATCATCGTTCCCCGAAGACTACTTCAAGCGCGTCAAAGAGATTCTCGCGCAGTATGGCACTCTTCTCATCACCGATGAAGTGCAGACAGGCTTTGCCCGTACGGGCAAAATGTTCGCGATCGAACACTACGGTGTCATCCCCGACATTCTTGTATGTGCCAAGGCACTCGGCAATGGCGCACCGATTTCTGCCTTTATATCGACAGCCGAGATTGCCGACACCTACACAAAGCCCGGCGCTTCGACTCTCGGCGGCAACCCCGTCTCTACGACCGCAGGTCTTGCCGTCATCAACTATATCCAAGAACACCATCTCGCTAGAACAAGCGGCCGCACGCGGCGAGCGACTTCGCGCTGGTCTCCGCGAGATTCAGAAAAATCATCCAATCATCGGTGACATCCGCGGTCTTGGTCTGATGACAGGCGCGGAATTTATTCACGCCGATAAGAGCCCTGCCGCCGAAGAGCTCGACGACGTTCTTGAAACGCTTAAAGATCGTGGCTTTATCATCGGCAAGAACGGCGTTGCCAGAAATGTCATGGCATTTCAACCGCCGCTTATCATCACGGAAGAAGACATTTCAGACACACTCAATGCGCTCGAGATGGTACTCGCTGAGAAAAAATGCTAAAGAGGTACTATGGCCAATAAAACTTATCCCCTAACCGTCGCTGGGGTTACAAGAGATCTCCCCATTTTAAAACTCAGCGATACACTTTCTATCGCAGGCTTCATCATGCTCGGCGATGTCGAACTGACGCTTGCCTGTGCAAGGGAACTCGCCAAAAGAATTCCCCTGATACCGAAGCCATTTTAACAGCAGAAACCAAGGGGATTCCGCTTGCCGCTGCTCTCGCAGAGATCGCAGGCTTTCCCCGCTACTTTGTTGCGCGTAAATCCATCAAAGCCTATATGGAAAACGTCCTTTGGACAAAAGACATTTCCATTACCACGCATGGCGTGCAAAAGCTCTGTCTCGACGGTGTCGATGCAACGCGCATCAAAGGAAAGAAAGTCTTGCTTCTCGATGATGTCATCAGTACCGGCGGCTCTATGAAAGCCCTGCGTATCTTAGCGGAAGAAGCCGATGCAAAGGTCATTGGTGAAGCCTGCGCCCTCGCAGAAGGCGATGCTGCTAAACGTGACGACATTATATTTCTCTCCCCCCTTCCACTCTTTGCAAACGCCTAGTCTTTGCTCAAACGAGAACGGGCAACACGAAAAACACTGTATCATTCATACCGCAGGGCTTCAATCGGATCGAGCTTGGCAGCTTTTCTTGCCGGATAGATGCCGAAGAACAAACCGATGCCGACAGCAAAGCAAAAAGAGACGAGAATAGGGGTCAGTGTGATCATTGTCTTGAAAGTGCTGAACTGTGAGATGAGGAGCGAAATACTGCAGCCTAGGATGATGCCGATGAGGCCGCCGACAATACCGATGACCATACTTTCGATCATGAACTGCATCATGATATTCCGAAATGTCGCGCCGAGTGCTTTTCTTATACCGATCTCCCTCGTACGCTCCGTGACGGAAACCATCATGATATTCATGATGCCAATACCGCCGACGACGAGAGATGCCGGCCACGACGCCGAGAAAGATGGTGAGCATGCCAGTCGATTGATTGACTGACTCGATGATGCTCGCCGTACTGTTGACTTGGAAATCATCTTCCTTATCTCCTGTAATGTGATGACGCTGGCGCAGAAGCGCTTCGATGTCCGCCTGAACCTGATCGATCTTATCGGTCGAAACCGCCTGTACATTGATACTCTGAACGTAAGTGATGCCGAGCATGCGTTCCTGTGCGGTCGTGAGCGGAATGTAAACAATGTCATCCTGATCCTGCCCAAAGCCGGAGCTTCCCTTCGTCGTTAAGAGGCCGACGATTTTAAACGGCTGATTATTGATGCGAATGTTTTGTCCGACAGGGTTTTCCCCGCCAAAGAGGTTCGTCGCGACAGTCGAGCCGATGACGGCTACGCGGCTGCGCTTCTGCATGTCGCTCTTGCTGATAAAGGAGCCACTTTCGATGGAAAGTGAACGGATAGGCAAGAGTTCCGGCGTTACGCCCGTGACATTCGAATTCCAGTTCTGATTGCCATTGACAATCTGGTACGAAGAGGAAACGGTCGGTGAAACATAGTCGATGTTCTTGACCTTCGCTTCTATCGCCTTTGCATCGTCATATTTCAAAGTTTTCATCGAACCTGCCGCCTGGCGCGGACCGCCACGGTTCGAGGACCCCGGCTGCACGATGACCGTATTGGCGCCAAGGCTTTCGAAGTTCGACGTGATGCCGCTGCGAACGCCCATGCCGACAGAGACGAGCGCGATGACGGCTGCCACGCCGATGATGACGCCGAGCATCGTGAGAAGAGAGCGAAGCTTATTGGCAACGAGCGCGGAGAGCGCCATCAAGAAACATTCCTTAAACAACATCCATGACCACGCCCTTTCCTTCATCACGCGTGATGAGCCCGTCGCGCACGAGAAGCTGACGGCTTGCGCACGCGGCAATCTCCGGTTCGTGGGTGACGAGAATGATCGTACGCCCCTTTTTCATGCATATCTTGGAAAAAGTTCCATAATTTTCCTTCGTCGACTTCGTGTCGAGATTGCCTGTTGGCTCGTCTGCCATGATGATATGCGGATCGTTAACCAGGGCGCGGGCAATGGCGACGCGCTGACGCTGACCGCCCGAAAGCTCGTTTGGCTGGTGGTCGGCGCGGCTCTCCAGACCAACAGCCTTTAAGTAGTGCCTCGCACGCTCTGTACGCTCGTGTCTTCCAACGCCTGCATAGATGAGCGGAAGTGCGACGTTTTCAAAGAGCCGTGATGCGCGAGAGCAGATTGAAGTTCTGGAAGACGAAGCCAATTTTCTTATTGCGCGTTCGTGCCAGCGCATCGTCGTCAAGACCCGCGACTTCTTCGCCATCGAGCTTGTAGGAACCCGTCGTTGGACGATCCAGACAGCCGAGAATGTTCATAAGCGTCGATTTGCCCGAGCCGGAAGGTCCCATAAGCGCGGCAAACTCACCCGCGTAGATATTCGTCGTAATGCCGGCTAGCGCCGCGACTTCTTCACCACCGATCTGGTAGAGCTTCTTAATGCCCTTGAGCTCGATTGTCGCATACCTATTTTCTATCGACATAGTGCTACCTCTCTCGCCGTATCACATACGCGGCGGACCGCCACCTGCCTGTGTCTGCTTTGCCTGCGTCGACTGCTTTACGGTCGACGTATTGACAACCTTTTCGCCATCTTCCAGTCCTGAGAGAATCTCAACGTATTCATCGCTATAGATGCCCGTCTCAACATAACGATTTTCCTGCGTGCCGTCGCTGTTCAGGATGACGACATAAGAGCCCGTCGTATCGGTCTTCAGTGCAGAGAGCGGAATAGCAAGCGCATCGGGTCGATCTGCCGTATGAATATCGACGCGTGCCGTCATGGCGGGAAGAAGAAGATTTTCCGGGTCATCGACCGCCAGCGTAACATAGTAGTAGATGACACTTGCCGAAGACGACGTCGTTGTCGTCGTCGAGCTCGTCGTATCCCAACTGTTTGTCGTATCTGTCTGCGCAATCGCCTTCACGCGTGCCGTAAAGGTCTTATCTGTAAAGGCATCCACGGTGAAGGTTGCAGGCTGACCGACCGCAATATTGCCGATGTCTGTTTCATCGATCTTTGCCTTGATTTCCTTTGACGAAAGATTTGCGATGCGCATGATGACCGTCGGATTATCGCTCGTTGCAACGGCCATGGTACCGACTGTCTTTGGCTCACCGACTACGGTGCCGTCGATAGGTGCTAAGATATTCGTCTCATCTGCATCGGAACTTGCCTGCGTGAGTGCAGAAACAGCTGTGTCATAGTTCATCTGCGCGTCTTCCACTTGCTTCTGCGTGTCCGCGCCAATACTGTACAGATAAGAAACGCGGTCGTATTCCGCCTTTGCATTCGTCACCTTGTACTGTGCTTGGTCGCGCTTGGCCTCATAGTCTTTGGCATCAAGCGTTGCCAGAACCTGCCCCGCCTTCACCTGATCGTTTTCCTTGACATTCACCGTCTTCAGGCGCGCCGTGATGCGCGAGCTGACTTCCACGGAGTCGATAGGGTGAATCGTACCCGTTGCCGAAACCGTAGATTTCAAATCCATACGGCTGACAGTGACCGTCTCCACCTGTGACTCCTGCGCAGCCTCCTGTTTTTCCTGGTATTGTCGGTAGCCTATAACGGCAGCGATTGCCACAACGATGACAGCAATCGCGCCTTTAACTTTTCCATTCAAATGTACTTTCATTTCGTCACCTCTCCTGCAAGCTCGCGCGCAACGTTGTCGGACGTATCCATCTGCCCTTCTTCCACACTCTTCGTATCGCGCGATGTCTTGCGGCCAGTCGGCTGGATGGCGCGCTGCTCTGGTGCCCGCGCCTTGTCTTCGTTCTTCTTTGCGGCAGCAGACGTCCTGCTGCTCTCATTCGCAGCCTTTCGGTCATAGGTGCCGCTGTCAACGGCGTCTTTCGTCTTCGATACATCGATCTTTGGCAAAAGTACCGGCGCCAAGCGGTCAGCCGCCATGCGCTCACTGTCTGTCAACGAGATGCCCATGGCATTTTCCACTGCCGCCTTGTAACGAACATAGTCATATTTTGCACTGATTTCGTTAAGGCGTGCCGTCGCAAGCGATGCCTGCGCATCCGTAATATCTACCATCAAACCTGCACCGACGCGATATTTCTCTCGTGCAATGTAGTAGTTTTCTTCCGCCAAACGCACAGCATTTCCCGTCGAGTTAAAACGCTGTTCTGCCTCACGCATATTATGGTATGCTTCGCGCACGGAAAGATCTGCCGCTTCCTTGTCTTTCTGGTACTTCAAAAGCGCAACATCGATATCGTTATTCGCTGATTTTACGCGTGCGCGCGTGATGCCGCTGTCAAAAATACTCCACGACAGCCCAACCGTACCGCGGATATCCTGCGTAGAGTCCGAATGCGGCTCTATGGCATTGGTCTGCCCCGCAGAAAGCGAAAGATCTACCGAGGGAAGGTAGGCAGACTTTGCTGATTTCAGCGATTCCTCATACTGACAAAGTTTGTGAATATCGGCAAGAAGATCCTTGCGGTTGGTATAGGCATAGGCAACAGCTTGATTGAGCGACGAGGAAAACGGCTGATAGACAAAATCCGTCGTCAACCGCAAGGGTTCGCTGCGATCGATATTGATGTAATCGCGAAGTTTTGCAAGATCCACTTCATAAGTATTTTTAGCGCGAATCAGATCCTGCTGTGCATTTGACAGCTGAACGTTCATATCGATAACGTCAATCCGCGCCTTTGAGCCCGCTTGAAAAAGCGATGTCGTTAGATTCAAATGATCTTGGTAGCGATTTACCGTGTCCTGCCGAACCTCGATCGTATGCCTTGCCTCAAGCGCCGTATAATAGGCATTGATGACATTCGACTTCAGGTTTTCGCGTTCACGCTCTGTCGCAAGCCCCGCCGCGTCAAGCGCAAGCTCTGTACGATGAATCTCTGCCTGATTGCGCCCACCGGAGTAAAGCGGCAGACTGCCGCTGACATTCAGCCCATTCGATGTTGAGCGGTCGCTGTTTGAATTTTTCGAGACAGAAAGATTGTCGGAAACCTTAGCAGAAACGCCGTTTTCACCCTTAGCAACATTCACTGCTTCTTCTGCTGCTATCTCATTCTTCTGCGTGATGCGAAGTCCCGTATTGCCGGAAAGTGCCAATCCAATCGCATCTTCAAGCGAGAGATCCCGCGCAAAACAGCTCGGCGAAAGAAAGAGCATCGCCATTAGCATTGCTCCGCTCCACTTGAACATTTGTTTCATAAATATACCTCGATTCCCTAACATACCCTGTCACATATCTTCTATACCAATCATTGATTATTTTTTTAATCATAAAGGACAATCATATGAGTTTCATAAGAATTTAATTATAATTCGCTATATAAAAAAACCGCTCTTCCTTTCGAAAGGCGGTTTTTACTTTAATCAGCGTACTGCTATCATCAGAGTTTCGGACCAGCAGCTACGAGAGCTTTTCCGATGTCGTTTGTCTCGTACTTCTTGAAATTGTCGATGAACATCTTCGCGAGCATCTTTGCTTCGTTTTCCCAATCCAGCGGGTTCATGTAGGTATCCTTCGGATCGAGAATCTTCGAATCGACACCCGGAAGCTCTGTCGGAATCTCGAGGTCAAAATACTGAATCTTCTTTGTCGGTGCCTTGTTGATAGCACCGCTGTGGATATCGTCGATGATGCCGCGTGTATCACGGATGGAAATACGCTTGCCCGAACCATTCCAACCGGTATTAACAAGATATGCCTTCGTGCCGTTCGCCTTCATGCGCTTGACGAGTTCTTCGGCGTACTTGGTCGGATGAAGTTCGAGAAACGCCTGACCAAAACATGCGGAGAAGGTCGGCGTCGGCTTTGTGATACCGCGCTCTGTACCGGCAAGCTTGCTGGTAAAGCCTGAGAGGAAGTAATATTCCATCTGCTCCGGCGTCAGGATGGATACCGGCGGAAGAACACCGAAAGCATCTGCGGAAAGGAAGATGACGCTCTTTGCCGCCGGGCCTGCGCTATGATCCGAAACGATGTCTAAAACCGTGCCCTTAATATGGCTGAGCGGATAGGAAACACGCGTGTTTTCCGTAACACTCTTATCAGCAAAGTCGATCGCGCCGCCATCGTTGAGCGTGACGTTTTCGAGAAGTGCATTGCGCTTGATGGCGCCGTAAATATCCGGCTCTGCATGCATATCGAGATTGATGACTTTTGCATAGCAGCCGCCCTCAAAGTTAAAGACGCCGTTATCATCCCAGCCATGCTCATCGTCACCGATGAGAAGGCGCTTCGGATCGGTTGAAAGCGTGGTCTTCCCCGTGCCGGAAAGACCGAAGAAAATTGCCGTATTCTTGCCGTCTTTATCCGTGTTGGCAGAGCAGTGCATAGCAGCAATGCCTTTGAGCGGAAGGAAGTAGTTCATCATCGAGAACATGCCCTTCTTCATCTCGCCGCCATACCAAGTATTGACGATGACTTGCTCGTGCTCTGTGAGGTTGAAAAGAACAGCTGTTTCTGAGTGGAGTCCAAGCCCTTTATAGTTTTCTACCTTTGCCTTCGAAGCATTGTAGACGACAAAGTCCGGTTTAAAGTTCTTAAGCTCTTCTTCTGTCGGACGGATAAACATATTGGTAACGAAATGTGCCTGCCAAGCGACCTCGACGATGAAGCGGACAGCCATGCGCGTGTCCTTATTTGCACCGCAGAACGCATCGACGACAAAAAGACGCTTGTTTGAAAGCTCTTCCTGTGCAATCTCCTTGACAGCGTGCCATGCCTTCGTCGTCGCGCGGTGATTGTCATTCGGGTACGCTTCACTCGTCCACCAGACCGTATCATGGCTTGTCTCATCGTCTACGATAAACTTGTCCTTTGGCGAACGCCCCGTAAACTCGCCTGTCATGACATTGACAGCACCGAGTTCTGAAATACGTCCAATTTCGAAGCCTTCAAGACCTTCCTTTGTCTCTTCGTCAAAGAGAACCTTATAGTCAGGGTTATGAATGATTTCTGGGGTTCCCTTGATTCCATACTGTGTGAGATCGATCTTTTTCCATTTTGTACAACCTCTTTCTAGTAATAGAAAGCCACGCGGAAGAATCCTAACGCAACCATATCGTTAAAAAGCATGAATACTTTTTCGTTATGTTTATCATATTATCGCATTTTTCTACTAAATGTCAAATTTCATCGAAAATTTCAAACTTGTTTCCCCTGCTTTTCTTTTCTTTCTTATATATAGCTTATATATAAAAACAGTCCTTCTAAAAGAGAAGAACTGTAATTTTGTAAGAAAGATGCTGTTCTCGTAAAGAATACGTGCAACTGCTTTCTCTATGAATGATATAAAATAGGACAGACCTCATCCACAGCCATTTTTATATATCTCTCGTCTTGATATGACGAAGGAAGTTTTCCATCATTTTCGGTCCTTCCGGTGTCAAGATGGATTCCGGATGAAATTGAATGCCTTCGATATCGAGTTCTTTATGGCGAAGCCCCATAATCATGCCATCTTCCAGCTCACTCGTTACCTCCAAACAGTCTGGCAGCGTCTCGCGGTCGACGACAAGTGAGTGATAGCGTGCTACTTTCATTTCACCGGAAAGCCCTTCGTAAATACCCGTTTTCTTATGGCGAATGCTCGAACTCTTTCCATGCACGATCGCATCGGCGCGAACGACCTTTCCGCCGAAAACCTCACCGATTGCCTGATGACCGAGACAAATGCCGAGAATAGGGACGCTGCCGCCGAGTGTGCGAATGACATCTTCCGTAATGCCTGCATCCTTTGGCAGACCAGGCCCAGGCGAGAGAACAATGGCTTCGTAGTTCTTCTTTCGAATTTCCCCAACCGTCACGACGTCGTTGCGCACGACGTCGACCTCTGCGCCGAGACGCTCGAGAAGTTGGTAGACATTGTAGGTAAAGGAATCGTAGTTATCCAAAAGTAACAACATCGTTTTCCACCTCCTCGACGACTTCAAAGAGCGCCTTTGATTTCTGCAAAATCTCACGGTACTCGTTTTCCGGCACAGAATCTTTGACAATGCCCGCTCCAGACTGAATGACTGCCTCATCATCGTTTTCGATGCGCATTGTGCGAAGCGTGATGCACATATCCATATTACCGGAAAAATCGAGATAGCCGACAGTGCCAGAATACGTGCCGCGGCGCACGGGCTCGAGAGCACGAATGATTTCCATTGCGCGAAGCTTCGGCGCACCGCTCACCGTGCCGGCAGGGAAAGTCGCTGCTAAAACATCCATCGGATGCATCTTTTCCTTAAGCTTTCCCTGAACCTCCGAAACCATATGCATGACATGACTGAAGTATTCGATCTCCTCGAACTTCGTCACGTCCACGGTACCCGGCCGCGCGATTCTTCCGATGTCATTGCGCGCAAGGTCAACGAGCATGGCGTGCTCGGCACATTCCTTCTCATCTGCTTTCAGTCCCTTGGCGAGATTGGCATCTTCTTCGACATCTTTTCCGCGGCGGCGCGTACCTGCAATCGGATAGGTGTAGACCTGCTCACCCGCCGTCTTTACCAGCATCTCAGGGGAGGCGCCGACGAGCTTCACCGCACCGAAATTCAAATAGAACATATACGGCGAGGGATTGACCTGCCGCAAGCGGCGGTAAAAATGAAAGCACGGCTTGGTGATCTTTGCGCGGAACTGACGTGACGGTACGACCTGAAAGATGTCCCCGGCGTAAATGTGTTCCTTAGCCTCGTAAATCGCATCGAGAAAATCCTGCGGTGCCTCGCCGAACCTCTGCAAGAAGTCAAGAGCTTCTGTCCGCTTCGGGCAGCTGCCCTCTGGCAATATGAGCGGCGCTTTAAGCTTTTTCGCTATATCGTCCATCTTCACTTCTATAGCATCATAGTACGCCTCAAGCTCTGCCGCCTCTTTCCCCGCCGTATCAGCAATATAGACGAGGCGCATGCGGTTCATGCGCGTATCGAAGACAACGAGGATACGGGCGAGCATAAATTCGCCCAAAAGCTCTTCTTCGCCGAGATGCATACCGCGCACGCGGTCAAACGTCGCAACAATCTCGTAGTTCAGGTAACCGACCATGCCGCCTGAGGCAAGTGGAATTTCGGCATTCTCGAGTGCATTCTTATAGCGCGAAAGATATTTCTTAATCGCAGGAACAGGCGGAGCATCGATGGATTTCATGCGCCCGCTCTCTTCAATCATCAGCTTGTTCTTATAGACCTCGACGCGTGCAAAGGGCTCCGCACCGATGAAGGAATATCTGCCGAATTGCTGATGTGTCGTATCGACAGACTCTAAAATAAAGCCCGGTGCATCCCCGACTAGCTTGTAATAGATGGAAACCGGCGTGTCGAGATCCATGTTGATCTCTTTCGCCACGGCGATGATGTTCGCATGTTTCGAGAGTTGGAGAAACTCTGCCTTCGTGGGTGTTCTCTGCATAACTGCCTCCTTACCGCATGGCTTTTTAATATGCCGCGTCGAGTGCCTCGCGCATCGAACGAACGAGGCGAATGCCTCTTCCTTCTTGCCTTCCGTCAAACGTCCGACGACTGCACTGCCGCAAATGACGGCATCCGCATGTTCTGCCGCCTCGACTGCCGCCTTTGGGCTTCCAATACCAAAGCCTACGGCAAGCGGCGTATCGGTAAAGCTGCGTGCCTTTTCACAGACCTTGCCGATGGTACGATAGTCCACCTGCTTAACCCCCGTGACGCCGTTATTCGAAACGCAGTAGATAAAGCCCGTTGCCCCTTGACACGTCTTTTTCCATACGCGCCTCTGTCGTGCCCGGCGTGATGAATTCCGCATAATGAAAGTTTTCCTTTTGGCAGATTGCGCGAAGTTCTTGGGACTCTTCATGCGGAACATCCGGGATAATCACGCCGTCGAGTCCTGCCGCCTTAAAATCCTGCACGAACTTTTCAAAACCGTATTTGCGCATATTGTTGTAGTAACCCATGGCTATGAGCGGGATGTCTGTAAACTTACGAATCTCTCTCACGATCGCAAGCTCCTTTTTGAGAGTCATGCCGTTCTTAAGCGCGATGACACTCGATGTCTGAATGACAGGGCCATCGGCCATTGGGTCAGAGAACGGAAGTCCGAGCTCGATAACGTTCGCACCCGCTTTTTCCACTTCGCGAATGGCTTCAATCGAAGCTTCGACTGTCGGCGCGCCCGCCGTGATATAGATGAAGATTGCCTTTTTGCCAGCGGCTTTCAGCGCCGCCATTTTCTTTTCCAGTCGCGTGTTCATTTGACTTCCTCCTCCAAGACCTTTGCCACCATGGCCACATCCTTATCGCCGCGCCCTGAGAGGCAGACGACAACCGATTCGCCCTTTTTCGTCTCGGGCATCAACTGATCAAGATATGCCAGCGCATGCGAGCTTTCGAGCGCCGGGATGACCCCCTCCGTACGCGAAAAGGCGCTGGAAGGCATCGAGCGCTTCCTTATCCGTCACGGAAACATACTGTACAACACCGCTGTCCTTAAAGTAGGAATGCTCAGGGGCCGACGCCTGGATAATCAAGCCCCGCCGAAATGGAGTAGCTTCGATCACCTGTCCGTCATCATCCTGCAGCAGATAGCTATACGCGCCGTGTAGGACGCCCGGCTCACCTGCGCCGGAGAGCGTCTTCGCATTTTCTGCCGTTTTATCGCTCTTGCCGCCTGCCTCGACGCCAAACTTCTTGACCTCTGCATCCTTGCGGAAATCATAGAAGGTGCCGATGGCATTGCTTCCGCCGCCGACACAGGCGATGAGATAATTAGGAAGACTTCCTGTCTCCTTCATGATCTGCCTGCGAATCTCCTCGCCAATGACCTTCTGGAAGTCGCGAACAATGGTCGGATACGGATGTGGACCGACGGCCGAACCGATGATGTAATGCGTGTCTTCAATGTTCGTCGCCCAGTAGCGAATCGCCTCGCTCGTCGCATCTTTCAGCGTGCCTGTGCCGCTGGAAACGGGGATGACCTTTGCACCGAGAAGCTTCATGCGGAAGACATTCAGCTTCTGACGTTCAATGTCCAACGCGCCTATGAAGACATGGCACTCCATGCCAAAGAGTGCCGCAACCGTTGCAGAAGCAACGCCGTGCTGCCCTGCGCCCGTCTCTGCGACGATGCGCTTTTTCCCCATGCGCTTTGCCAGAAGTGCCTGCCCCAGTGCATTGTTGATCTTATGCGCACCTGTATGCAGCAAGTCCTCACGCTTTAAGTAGATCGTCGCCTTGCCATAGTGTTCAGTCAGGCGATCAGCGCGGTAGAGAATCGTAGGGGCGTCCAGCATACTGATGGAGGTAGTACGCAAATTCTTTCTTAAACGCCGGATCATCCTTATACACTGCATACGCTGCTTCGAGTTCCTCAAGTGCCGGCATGACGATCTCAGGAACATATTGTCCGCCGTAATCGCCGAATCTTCCTTTTTTTGCCATGATGCTAATCCCTTCCTATCCTAAATAAACAGAATTCTTCTTATTCCTTAAATGCATCGCCCGCAAAGAGCCTCGTCTGCTTGGCAACATCCTCCGCCCTTACCAGTCCTTCGCCAACGAGGATGCCATCGCATTGTGCAGCCTTCAGCGTCCGCACATCATCGGCGGTGAAGACGCCGCTCTCACTGATGATGATGCGCGTCTTATCCATCTTCGGCATGAGCTTCAGCGTCTCTGCAATCGATGTTTCAAACGTCACGAGGTTGCGGTTATTGATGCCGATGATATGCGCCGGCGTCCGAAGGGCTGTATCGAGATCCTTTTCATCATGCACCTCAAGCGGTGCGTCCATGCCGAGGCTCCAAGTAAGATAGAGAAAGGACTTTAAGAGCGCGGCGTTAAAATTCGAACGATGAGCGGCACGGCATCCGCGCCAAGATAACGCGACTCATAGATTTGATACGGGTCGATGATAAAATCCTTCCGAAGGAGCGGCAGCTTCACCGATTTCCGCACCTCGATAAAATCTTCGTTTTTGCCGAGAAAATGCGGATCCGTATGCACGAGAGCATCGTCGCACCGTTTTTCTCATACGTCTTAGCAAGTTCAAGAACGCTGTGCGATCTTGTCAGCCGCCCCTTTGCCGGGCTCTGAAGCTTGCACTCGGCAATGAGACTCCAGCCGTGTTTCTTAAGGCTATGACTGCCTTCAAAAGAGGCGTACAAAATGTTTTCCATAATCTCGCCAATCGGCAGCTGCTTCTTGGCATCTCGGACAATCTCCTTTTTCTTCTCGACGATCTCCGCTAAAAATATCTCGCATATCTTCAAACTCCTTTACACTTTCTTCTCCTTCATATAAGTACGGACGGCGGACAAAAAGCTTTCGATACGCGCTATGCTCTTTTCCCCGTTTATCTCCAAGCTTCCCGATACATCAAGACCGTACGGGTGAAATATCTCCATGGCATCTCTGAAATTGTTCTCCGAGATACCTCCTGCAATGAGGATGGGCTTCTTTATCTTTGCAAGTACTTCGGCGGCACAGCGCCAATCAAATGTCTCTCCTGTCCCTCCCGGGACGCCCGTTTGATAGGCGTCGATCAATGCGATTTCGGCAGGATAGGCGTTCACTTCATCCGCAGAAAGATTCGCTGTATAGCGAAATGCCTTGATAACGGGAACACCTATCTCTTCCGCATATTCTGCTGTCTCATGGCCGTGGAGCTGTACATAGTCCAGCGGCACAAGCTGCGCAATCTTCTGAACGACAGATATATCCTCATCGACGAAGACACCGACTTTTTTTACCCGCGCAAGCTGCCCAGCAATCTCTCTCGCCAATTCCGGCGCGACATATCGCCTTGCCTGTTTCCAAAAAATAAAACCAATCATATCCGCTCCGGCACGTTCCGCTGCACGAGCTGCTTCGATTGTCTTCATCCCGCAAAGTTTCGTCAAAAACATACGCTCACCACCTCATAAGCAAACAATCTCGCCAGATTCTCGACCTATACGAAAAGCCCCGACAGAATAAAAGCATTCTGCCGGGGCGAAAGTATCGCGGTGCCACCCGATTTCGGAGAAATTTCTCCCTCTCAATTCCGATACAGGACGTCCTGCCAAAGCAAAACACCGATATCGTAGCTCTTTAACGGAAGCAGCCGTCCCAGCCTACTCGACAATCGTGCCTTTCGGTGAGCTCTCGCGGAACCATTCACAAAGCTTTCCCTGCCGGACCTTGCACCAACCGCCGACTCGCTGGAAGAAATTCCCCTTGCTACTATTTTCCGTTCATAGATTTCACGTAGATTTATGCGCTGCCTATCCTTTCCACAAAAAGGACAGACAAAGACGCTGACGGGTACTATCGTACAATGCCGAAATGGAAATGTCAATAGCCTTAGACGAAAAAACAGCCCCGGACATGAACTGTTCGAGACTGTTTTCTACACGAATGTGCTGTATCTTATCCTTATGGGTTGTGGCGCCTTACATCATGCCCGGCATGCCGCCCATCCCCGGTGCACCTGCCGGCGGCATCGGAGCTTCTTTTTCCGGCTTGTCTGCAACGAGCGTCTCCGTCGTGAGCACCATCGAAGCAATGGAAGCTGCATTTTGAAGTGCGGAACGCGTGACCTTGGCCGGATCGACAATGCCTGTCTCGATCATGTCGACGTACTCGTTAGAGAGTGCGTTAAAGCCAACGCCCGTGCCTGCCTTCTTGACGTTCTCGACAACGACGGAGCCTTCAAGACCTGCATTGTCTGCAATCTGACGAACTGGCTCTTCAACAGCGCGGCGAACGATTTCGACGCCGACCTTTTCGTCGCCCTCAACATTGAGTCTGTCAAGCGCTGGGAGAATGTCAACGAAGGTCGTACCACCGCCTGCGACAATGCCCTCCTCAACAGCTGCACGCGTTGCATTCAGAGCATCCTCAATGCGATACTTCTTATCTTTCATCTCCACTTCGGTGGCGGCGCCGATTTCGATGACGGCAACGCCGCCTGCGAGCTTTGCCAGACGCTCCTGGAGCTTCTCTTTATCGAAGTCACTCGTCGTCTCTTCGATCTGTTTGCGAATCTGTGCAACGCGAGCGGCAATAGCTGCCTTGTCTCCCGTGCCGTCAGCAATCGTCGTCTCTTCCTTTGTCGAACGAATCTGACGTGCGCGTCCGAGATCTTCCATCGTGACAGAATCAAGATTGCGGCCGAGCTCCTCGCTGATGACCGTGCCGCCCGTCAAAAATCGCGATGTCTTCGAGCATTGCCTTGCGGCGGTCGCCAAAGCCCGGCGCCTTGACAGCCAATGCCTTGAACGTGCCGCGGAGCTTATTGACAACGATGGTCGTCAATGCTTCTCCGTCAACGTCTTCCGCGATGATAGCAAGCTGCTTGCCAGCCTTGACGACCTGCTCGAGAATCGGCAGAATGTCGTTGATAGCGGAGATCTTGCGATCCGTGATGAGGATGTACGGATCATCGAGGACAGCTTCCATCTTGTCCGTATCCGTGACGAGATACGGGGAAATGTAACCGCGGTCAAACTGCATGCCTTCGACGACGGAGAGGTTCGTCGCCATGGACTTGGACTCTTCGACCGTGATGACGCCGTCCTTGCCGACCTTTTCCATCGCTTCGGCGATGAGTTCACCCGTCTCTGCATCCGCAGAAGAAATCGTAGCAACCTGCGCGATATCCGCCTTGCCCTCGATCTTCTTTGCCTTTGCCTTAATCTCTTCCACAAGAGCATCGACAGCCTTCTGGATGCCGCGCTTGATAATCATCGGATTTGCGCCTGCAACGACATTCTTCATGCCTTCATGAATCATTGCCTGTGCGAGAAGGGTAGCTGTCGTCGTGCCGTCGCCTGCGATGTCATTCGTCTTCGTTGCGACTTCCTTGACAAGCTGTGCCCCCATGTTTTCAAACGGATCTTCAAGCTCGATATCGCGCGCAATCGTAACACCGTCGTTCGTGATGACCGGTGCACCATACTTCTTATCGAGGACGACATTGCGTCCTTTTGGTCCGAGCGTAATCTTTACCGCATTTGCGAGCTGATCGACACCGCGACCAAGTGCGCGGCGTGCTTCTTCTTCAAACAGAATCTGCTTAGCCATAAATATTAGCCTCCAAATATATAAACTAATCGTTCTATGTTATTCAAAAACTGAACCGCCTACGACTAAAGTCGCGGATATGCAGCTCACTTTTAATCAAAGGACTGCAAGGATGTCGCTTTCGCGGACGACGAGGTAATCCTTATCGTCAACCTTGACTTCCGTGCCAGAATACTTGGAATAAAGAACATTATCGCCGACCTTGACTTCTACCTCTGCACGCTGCCCGTTGTCGAGAAGCTTGCCTGCGCCGACAGCCACGACCTTGCCCTTCTGTGGTTTTTCCTTTGCTGTATCCGGCAGAACGATCCCGCTTGCTGTCTTAACATCGCTTTCCGCTACTTCGATGACAACTCTTTTCGCCCAATGGCTTAATCATAGGTATCTTCCTCCTACCAAAAATAAAAATTCTTTTTGTTTTATTAGCACTCAAAAATACCTGAGTGCTAACTTCGATTGTTATCTTATCTCGTTTTTAGTCAAAAATGTCAATAGGAAAAAAATAAAAAAAGTCAAAAAAACAAAGTTTCTTTTTTTGTAACAAAAATCACTTATTGCCAGTCCCCCAAAGTGTGCTATAATACAAAAAGAAGAGTTTCTTTCATCATGAAAAAGAATTTTTAGGAGGTTTATCCATCATGGCCATTACCAAAAGACATGGGCATTCTCGAAGTTGTTCGAAGTATCCGGATACCGTTGACGTCTTCGTCAATTCCGGCATGGGCTGCCTTGGCTGCGCTGCATCACATTTTGAAAACATTGAGCAGGGTGCTATGGCACACGGTATCGACGTTGACCAACTCATCAAAGACCTCAACACGGTCGTCGGTGCGTAATCCATTGTCCGATGTTAGACGGCACTTCGGTGTCGTCTTTTTGTACGGAAAAATCCTTTTGCCATAGAAAAAGCGTCGCAAATTCGCGACGCTCTGTTTCTTTTAACCGACATACTCCCCACGGCTAAAGCCGGGGGATTCTTGAATACAGACGGCATTTGCCTGCTTAAATGCAGGTCTTACGATACCTCTCCAAAGAAGGTCGATGCCCCAACCTTCAAGATGTTCTTTGCGGCATTTCTGTCCCGATCATGAACGGCACCGCAATGCGGACACGTCCATTCCCGGACGCGCAAATCTTTTGTTTCCGGATTCTGATTGCCGCAGATATGGCAGGTTTGCGAGCTTGCATAGTACCGATCAATCCTTTGGATATTCGTTCCTGTTTTGCTCGCCTGATATTCGAGAATTTTCACAAACGCCGCAAAGCCGTAGTCGGAAATTTTTCTTCCCCATCGTTTCTGCATCCCTTTTAAATTTAAGTCCTCAATGCACACAAGCGCATATTCTCCACAGATTGAGCTTGCAAGTTTAAAATGAAAGTCTTTTCGCTCATTTGCTGTTTTCTTATGGAGACGGGCGAGTGCAAGCCGTGCCCGCTTTCGATGGTTCGAGCCTTGCTTTTTCCGCGCAAGCGTTTTCCCTGCCCTGCGTATCGCTGCTGCATTCTGCTTAAAGAACAACGGCGACGTTCTATCTTTTCCATCCGATGCTGTGAGAAACTGCTTAAGTCCAAAGTCATAGCCGACGCTTTTACCCGTTCTTGCCAAAACTTCGTTTTCCACTGTCTCACAGACGAAATAAAGATAGATGTCCCCGAGCGCATCCCGTTTGATGGTGACAGTCTTGACCGTCCCCTTAATGGCACGGCTTTTAAAATAGCGGTACTTTTGCGTACCGATTTGGACGCCATTTCCTTCCAGGAGCTTCCACCCTGCCTGTTTCAACGTATACGATTTATACTTTCTCACCTTCTTGAACGAAGGCGGCGCCGTTCGTATCTTTCGTTTCAGATTCCTGAAAAAGAGCTTATAGGCACGGTCCATCCGCTGCGTGATGTCCTGCACCGCCTGTGAACCGATTTCTTTCAAATAGGAGAACCGGGACATCTTTTTGAGCTTTGTGAGATGTTTTTGCAAAGCATAGACGTTCAGCGACTTGTGATACAGACGATAAGACCGTTTGTGCAGGGCAATACAGTGATTATAAATGAGACCTGCCGCATTGATTTGACGGTGGAGCTTTCAGTTTCTCTTTGCCTTATACAGTTTAAAGCAGTAGGTCTTCATTTTCTCACTTCCTTTGGGATGTTTTCTGATTCTCGATGTATTGTTTTACCATACTGAGCGGTGCGCCGCCAACCGTAGAACAAAAATAGCTATTTGTCCAAAGCGTAGGGAGCTTTGTCGTGAGCCAAGGAAATTCCTGTCTTAAAATACGCGAAGTTTTCCTCTTGATGGTCTTTATGGCTTTATGGATCCCAAACTGTGGGTGTACTTCAAGCAAAAGATGTACATGATCCGGCATGATTTCCATTTCGATGACCTCGACATGGATTTCGCTGCAGATTGACATGACCAGCTCCTTCAGTCTGGTGTCAACGTCGTTGACCAGTACTTTTCTACGGTATTTGGGGCAAAAAACGACATGATACTTGCATGAATAGACAATATTGTTGCTCGAATGGTATTTAACCTCTCTCATATTTGTATTATATAACAGAATAAGACATAATACAAGAAGAAACAGAAAGCAAATTCGGCGGACGCGCCTTATATCCCCAGCCCTAAAGGGCGGGGCTTTACGGCGCATTGGGTAAAATCAAATGATCTTCTCGCCATGGTATGTTTCGCCGCCGATTTCGGGGTAGACACCATATTCGATCGCCCATTCGCACTTATACTTAATGGCCTGTGCGTGAATCGTCTGAACGCGATCCTGCGTGCGAACAACTTTGCCCGGAACGCCGACGACAAGCGAGTTCGGCGGAATAACGGCATTCTCAAGGACAAGCGCACCTGCAGCAATGATCGAGCCACGCCCGACCTTGGCTCCTGTCAATACCGTCGCGCCCATGCCGATGAGGACGTGATCCTCGATCTCACAGCCGTGCAGGCAGGCACAGTGACCAACCGTCACATAGTCGCCGATAATGCATGGCTTATCGTCTGCTACATGGAGACAGGAAAGATCCTGCACATTCGAACACTCACCGATAGAGATGTGCGCAATGTCGCCGCGTGCTACGACACCAGGCCAGACACTCGCGTACTTTGCAACGCGAACATCGCCGGACAGGAAGGCTTCTTCTGCGACAAATGCCTCTTCATCAATCTTCGGCTCGATGCCATGAAATGCACGGCTCTTAAACGTATACATGAAAAATCCTCCTAAATCTATGATACAGCTTTTATCCTATTTTAACGCAAGCCCAGACGCATTTCAACCGCTATCTTTTCACAAAAATCAAATAACTTCTTTTCAGTATACAACCTGCCTACACTATCGTTTCCTTTTGGAAAACATCGCTGCCATGCGGTCGAGCGAAGAACCGAAACGCCAAAAATCACATAAGACAGACGCGCTCTATGACAGCAAACCGGCGCGAAATGCTGCAATGTCTGCTATATCCTTTGGACGCGTGCGGCAGCAGCCGCCAATGAGCGCTGCGCCTGCCTCATACCAAGTTGCAACAAAGGTTTGATACGGTGTTGAGCTGCCGCACCATGTCTTTGCTGCTGCATCATAGCTTTCGCCTGAATTGGGATAAACGACGATGGGTTTTGTCGTATGTGTTCGCATCTGCTCGATAAGACCCGCCACATGCTCCGGTACCGTACAGTTGATACCAACGGCAACAGCCTGCGGATACTGCTCGACCATCGCAGCCGCTTCTGCCGCGCTTTCTCCGCTCGAGATATGCGCGCCGTCCTTACAGGAAAAGGAAAGCCATGCGGGAATCTCCGGCGCATACTTTGCAAGATCTTCCAAAACGGCTTCCGCCTCTGCCAGCAAGGGAATTGTCTCACAGGCAAAGAGGTCAGGAGCCGCCTCATTTAAAAGAGAAAGACGCTCCGCATGAAAATCGGCAAGCTCCTTTCTGTCAATCGTATAGTCACCGCGGTACTCTGAACCATCCGCAAGATATGCGCCGTAAGGTCCGATGGATGCAGCAACCATTGGATGCGGCAGATTTGCCGCGCGCGTCTTTGCCGCCGCATCGCGTGCTTCACGCGTGAGTTTCACCGAGCGAAGCATCAGCTCTTTCGCTTCCTTGCGATCAAAGCCCTTCTTTTCAAAACCCTCAACCGTCGCCTGGTAGCTCGCACTCGTCGATATATCTGCCCCCGCCGCATAGTAAGCCGCATGGATGGCGCAAATCAACGCAGGCTGCTCGAAAAGCGCCTTGGCAGACCAGAGTGCATCATCTGTGTCGAACCCTCGCGCTGCAAGCTCGGTTCCCATCGCGCCGTCGAGCACGAGAAAGGGTACTTTTTTCCGTTCGCGTTCAAAAATTCACCATAACCTTTTCCTTACAACGCCAAAAAAACTATCGGTGCTGGCTGTTTTTTAAACTGAAATTCCATCACGCGCCTGATATAAAAAAACCTTGTATTTTTATGAGAAATCCCCACAAATTATGAAAAAAATCTGCAGGGGATTTCTTGTCTCTTATTCAAACTCTTCTTTTTCTACTGTTCGCTGTATTCAAAAGCGTTCAAAAATAAAGGCTTTTTCGTTTGTTTCATACTGGGAAATTTGTTTAATTTCAGTGCGTTTTTAGATTTTTGTTTACCCGTTCCCAGTCCCAGTTCCAGCATCAGATATATCCATAGTTAAGCTAAAAAAATTATTCTTTTGGCAATAATCTCTTACTACATCAATCCAATTTTCATACCAATACCACTGTTTAGAAACTTTTACTCCATAATTATATTTTTTTTATTTTCTAGCATCTTTTGCCTTCCATAATTGAGTATGGTAATGCATGCTAAATGTAGAATACCCTTCCTCATTCATCATTTTCACGATATCACCAGGCAAAAATTTCGCTTTTTCAACAGCCTTAACTAACACACGTTCTACATCTTTAGCTTTGTCACTGTCTGGAGAAATAAATTCTATCGCCCTATCTGCTTGATTAGCTCGATTTACTTGTATTGGAATGTATACAATCCTATAAGAATAGTATAATGATTTTAATTCTTCATCATCCAACTCGGATTCAAATGTTGCAATAAAATTCTTTACATTGCTCGGTATTTCAGTTTCTGACTCTTTTCTTAATAGCTGTTCCTGTTCTGGTGATATTGGAGAAAATTGAATCGCTAAGCTCAAATTATCTTTTATGCTATGCTTAACCCCAAACAATTTGATTATCTCTCTATTATAGTTTAATGCACATGCTTGTAGTTTAGCTCCAATATACTCATCAATACTATCCGTTTTCTGATGTTCTATTTCGTGTCTTATTCCAATTAAAAACCTCAAATTGTTTGCTGTACCTTTATCTAGTGGAGAGGCTTGTTCATTTATACACCTTTCTAACTCCCAGTGTTTATATGCACCATTTTTTTAGTCCTGTCATATCTTTTTCCGTTTGCCTCTCATATGAAAAATATCTATAGTCTATACTTTTCTTGCTGTAATAAGCATGCATAAGATATGTCCAAGAAATAATAGCAGTGATAATAAACATCTCAGACTTAAATTTAATCAAAGGGTTGTTATAAATTTGTATAGCAGATACCATTGCTTCTTTTTGATTTATCAAAGCAACTCATTAGTTATTGATCTACCCATTTTATGACCCTCCAACTTCACTACAAGCCCTAAAACTTCTCTGTTCATTATTTCAATTGCTTGTTGTTCTTGCTTATATGCTTTATATCTTAACTCATTTGCCTTATTTATTAAAGCTTATAATTGAATTGTTTATAGTATCCTTTTTAAAAAAACAGGAATAACTACAGTCCCTAATTGTTTATCTGTAATCTCATTTACGACTGAACCGTAGGTTTGTCTTCTTATTAATTCTTTTCCATATTCTGAATTTAACCATGTGAAAAATCAATGCATAATATTGTTCCTTACTTACAATTCTCATAACATGTTGATTTAAGGTCCAATTATTCCAATGTTCAGGAACTAAAAGCAACTTTACCTATAGTGCCACTGCAAGTTACAAGAACCATATCTTTAACAATATTGAGTTCTTTTTATTCTATCTGAATGATGAGCCAAGGAAAGATATTTTTTTGTTCTCAGGATCAAGCTGATTTATTTCTTTCCCTCCTAAAAAAATACTTTTTCCGTTTCCTTTTTCCACATAAATCCGTTTGAACCTTCCTGGTAATATTATTTTTTTTCTGTAATATCTTCACTATTCAAATTTTTTTACAATTGCTTTTTACTTATATATCTTTCAATAACTTTTGATTAAAGGAATATGGTAACTTCCTCTAATCTTCCGTCTAAATCACTTAATTTAGTTGAAAAAGAGTTGATTTCCCTACTGTATGAAAAAAAGCTTCTTTCTTTAAATCATCAATAGGTGGAAGTTCTAATTCTTCTATCATTATTTTGGTAGCTTCATCTATAAGACGATTTGATTCATCTCTATTAGCATACGAATCCATTATTAAATCATGTATCTTCTTTTTATTATAAAGGGTGCATCAGGAATTAACATCTCTTTAAGATGCTCAGGTTCAATATGTGTAATAACTGAACCATAGCTATTTGTTTTTAAAATATTATTCCCATACTCAGATTTCAAATAAGCGTAAACATATCCTAAATCTTCTTCATTTCTAAAAGATGTTCGTATTACGTCATCTGAAAAAAACCTTGTTTTTTTCAAAGTTTTTAGATACAATAGTTACATTGCCGATAGTGCCAGACCTTGTTAATAATAAAGTGCCGATTTCCAGTCTTAATTTTTTTCAATAGAAGCTTTTGTTAATTTTTGAAATCCATTTAGTTGGTTCAGGATATATATCAGTCATTTGAGAAGGGAGATAAAATTCTATTCCTTCACCTTTTTCACAATAAATTCTTTTTGAACCTTCCCGGATAAAAGCTATCTTCTATTAAGCCCTCATCACCATCCAATTGTACTAAAGGATACTTTCCGTTATTCAAAAACATTTCTAATATGTTTAGATTCTACATCAAATACTTGAGCATCAAATCTTTTTCCCTTTATTAATAACTTCACTTAAAAGATACACTTGACCAACTTATACCATCTTTAGGGAAATCAACTATTTCTATAAAAATTTTTTTCTAAATTTTTTTGTGGCTGAATTTACCATGATATTCCCTCATTTATTTTCCATTTTCTAAAAAAATATTTGGAATAAGTATTGTTTTGATCGTCAACAACTTTTTCTCTACTTTCCATTTGAGCGGTTTTAAATCCTGATGATGTTTCATCAAGTTTATATATGTTTTGTTTTTTTCCGGAACCATAATCTCATTTCCATCATTATCTCTCTTGAAAAAGTGTATTGCCTCTCTTATCATGTCCAATTTTATCAACTATAGCCATATAGATATTATAATCTGCCATTTGCCCAGTTGTTTCTTCTTTTGAAATTTCTTCTTCAGTTTTCTTTTGTAAAAATCAACACGGAAGTTTGAGTACCATTCCTTGGTTGGAATGTATCTTCATGCAAGTCAATACTTGCAATTATTTTTAGTATTTTTGATTAACCATTCTCTTATATAACCTGTTCCCGGTGAACCAAGTAAAGCATCAGGGAGTACAATTCCCATTCTTCCACCTGGTTTTAAAAATTGATAGCAACGTTCTATAAATAAAATTTCTGGTGATACTGAAGATTGGTATCTATCAGTAATAGTCCATTTACCAGTTTTTCTTATCTTGCTTCCAAATTTTTGCCAAATCAAATTGGCTTAATATGGCATGGTCTTTAATTGGAATCTTACTTCCGAATGGTGGATTTGTAACAATAACATCAAAGTATCCTATACTATCTTTATTGATGAGTGTTTTCTTATCTATCTGCAACGCTGCTGACAATCTTGTTTTAAAATCATCTGTCCATTCATGCGGTTGAAGTAAAGAATTATTCTGCAAAAATATTACCACTGCCATCATTATTCATTACCATATTCATTTTTTTGTAGCTTTTAACTAAATCAGGATTTATATCAAATCCAAAATAATTGTTCATAGCCATATCTGAGATTTTTGTCTTGAAAGGCTTTCTTTTTCAAAAATCGTTCCATTCAGATTTTAACTTGCCAGTTTCTTTTTTTCAAATTCTATCTTCAGTTGCTTCATTGCATAGGTCATTGCAGTTACCAAAAAAACCCGCCTGTTCCACAAGAAGAATCCAATACCTTTTCGTCGATAGTTGGATTTATCATTTCTACTACCATCGCCATAACATTTCTTGGTGTAAAAAAACTCTCCCCTATCGCCACGCAAATTTGCACCAACAATTTCCTCGTAAGCTTTTCCTTTAATATCAATTCTTGTATTAAGTAAGCTGTATTTTTGAATTTCACTAACAATATATGATAATGTTCTGGGGTTAAGTTTTTATAGTGTCATTAGGATCAAAAATTTTTGCATTCTTTTTTTCTTTTTTTACGCGGTCAAATATTTTTTTCAATTCTATTTTTAACCGTTAATTGTCCATCTGAATTAGAGCGTTCTTCACTCGTTGCGTAAAATTCAAGAGCCTTTGGGATATTTCTTTCATCTTCAATTTTGCAAAAAAATAACTTTAAGCAACTCAAAAAAATGCTGGCTGTTTCTGCATTCCTTCATTTACATAAATGTGATTGTGGCAAGTCTTAAATGTAAATAAAAGATTGTCATCTGACGCATTCTTAAGTGAAGCTCTCTTCGGACGATTGATATCATCAATATTGCCGTCTGCAGATGGTATATCATTGTAATCCATAAACTGAATTACACCTTTATCATCAGTAAATTTTTTTAAAGACAAACTTTTTCTTTACTATTTGTCCACATCCCCCATTCAGCATTAGGGCAAGCGGACATATATGATTTTAATTGAGCCACACCATCCTTAGCATTATTGGCTTCTATCTTTTCACTTTTACATTCAATTATTATCTTAATATTTTTCTTGTTTTTTTATCTGTTTCTTCATCAGGAAAAAAATTACAATGTCTGCTCTTTTTCTTCCCAGAACCTATTTGGACAGTATATTCAACACATATTCTATCTCTTGAGTATTTATGTTCATTGACAAGTCTTTTTTTCAACAGTTTGTCTTACATATTCTTCTGGCGTATCATTTCTAAATTTACCATCAATATAATCACATATTTTACCATCTGGAATAATTACCACTTTCGTTTTCCATTTATTTTCCTCCGATTTTTATGTTGAATTTTCATAATATCTCCAACCTCAACATTCAATGCAATGCACATCCTTGCTAATACATCAAGGTCTATTCTTTTCACTTTATTATTTGCATAGGAGTTTAACTGACTTCTTTGTAACTTAGCATTTTCTTCTAGCCAGTTTTTACTCAAGTTCTTTTCAATAAGCACATCATCTATTAAAAATTTAATTTCATTACTCATCACTTATACCTCCTAAATTTAAAATATTATACCACAACTAATAACTTTTTACAAGTGTAAAAAAATATACAGCTGTAAAAAGTTATTATCGCTTCATTCGTTGCGAATCATTTCGTCCTTTTTCAGCAACAATGAATGTATGTCCCACACTTCTTTCGAGAAACCAGCAATAGATTTTTTTCATATCATCAATATCACCTTTATAAATTACCCCCGTTTGATTTACTCTCTTGGTAATCTGATTTAATTTGTTTGTAGCAATGGATAAAGATACACCGCTTCTGCGATAGCTCCTTCAAAATCGTGTTGAACAATATTATGATGTTCTTCTCTTGTGATAGTTTACAGTGCAGGAAATTTTTTTCACATCATACATAATTGGTAATTCAATATTTTTCGCTATTCACTTTCAACTGATGCTTGCAATTCGTAATTATGAATTGGGAAATAGATCTCCAAATAAGGAACAATTAAGAAAAAAATAGCAGATGCACTGAACTGTGATATTTCAGCTTTAATCGACCATGAACCGAATTCTATTTTTTTGAAATCATGCATATTATTTTTGACTATGAAAAAGAAATGAAATTTCGTCCCCTTGCGGAAATGGCGAGCCTACTGCTCTTTTTATCCCATAACCCATATTTTTGATGATTTTTTTAGTAGAATGGAATGAAATGAGAAAGAAACACTATAACGGTGAAATTACAGACGAGGAGTTTGAGGACTGGAAGTTGTCTTTTCTAAGAAATCTCGTTTCCTGAAAAAAAGCATAAATAGACACAAAAAGACCGTAACGACTAAGCTACGGTCTAATTTTTTTATCTTAATTTGTAAAAGCCACTTGAAGATATTACTCAATTTATTCTTTTTGAATTTTTTTACCCAATTTTGTCTCAATTGTTTATTTTGACGGGATATAAAGCTTGAAAAACAAGCCGTTTCTGAAGAAATATGCTCTACTCCCACTCGATCGTAGCGGGCGGCTTGCTGGTACAGTCATACAGCACACGGTTGATGCCCTGTACCTCGTTTACGATGCGGTTCGTAATGCGCTGCAAAATCTCCCATGGAATCTCTGCCGTATCCGCAGTCATGAAATCGCTGGTCTTCACAGCGCGAAGTGCAATGGCATAATCGTAAGTGCGGCCGTCGCCCATGACGCCGACGCTTCGCATGTTGGTCAAAGCTGCAAAGTACTGCCCAAGGTCTTTTGAAACGCCAGATTTATCCAGCTCGTCACGATAGATAAAGTCAGCTTCCTGCAAGATCTTAACCTTTGCCTCTGTGACTTCACCGATGATACGGATGCCGAGACCAGGCCCCGGGAAGGGCTGACGGCTGACGATGTTTTCCGGAAGACCTAACTCACGGCCGGCAGCGCGAACCTCGTCTTTAAAGAGCAGGCGAAGCGGTTCGATGATTTCTTTAAAGTCGACATAGTCGGGAAGACCGCCAACATTATGATGGCTCTTGATGACGGCAGAGTTTCCAAGCCCACTTTCAATGACATCCGGGTAAATCGTCCCTTGAACGAGATAATCCACCGCGCCGATCTTTTTGACTCTTCCTCAAAGACACGGATAAATTCTTCACCAATGATCTTTCGTTTCTGCTCAGGCTCTATGACGCCAGCGAGCCTTTCATAGAAACGCTGTTTTGCGTTGACACGGATGAAGTTAAGTTCATACTGCCCTTCTGCACCAAAGACCGCTTCAACTTCATCGCCTTCGTTGTGCCGCAGAAGACCATGATCAACGAAAACACAGGTCAGCTGCCTGCCGACAGCTTTTGAAAGAAGAACAGCGGCAACAGCAGAGTCGACACCGCCGGAGAGGGCGCAAAGAACCTTGCCTGTGCCAATCTTCTCACGAAGCTGTCGGATGGATTTTGCAACGAAAGAACCCATCTGCCAGTCTCCTGCACACTTGCAGATGTCATAAATAAAATTCTTCAGCATAACATGTCCATACGCCGTATGCATGACTTCCGGGTGAAACTGCGTCGCGTAAAGCCCTTCCGCTGCGTTTTCCATAGCCGCGATTGGGCAAACGGGCGTTGTCGCAGTTGTGACAAAGCCTTTCGGAAGTTCGGTGATGCGATCCGTGTGACTCATCCAGCAGATGCTTTTTTCCAAAACATCAGAAAAGAGCGCCGAAATCTTTCCTTCTGCCGAAAGCGTGACATCCGTCTTTCCGTATTCGCTCGTCTCTGCAGGTTCGACCTTGCCGCCAAGCATATGCGTCATGAGCTGTGAACCATAGCAGATGCCGAGTACAGGAATCCCGAGCGTAAAGAGCTCTTTCGGTGCGAGTGCAGATCCCTCAGCATAGACACTGTTGGGGCCGCCTGTCAGAATGATTCCCTTTGGTGCCATCGCCTTGATGCTCTTGATGGGAAATGTATGCGGATGTACTTCACAATAAACATGATTTTTCACGTACACGCCGTGCAATCAACTGGTTATACTGGCCGCCGAAATCCAGCACCAGAATCATTTCATTTGCAGGTCGACTCACAAGAGATTCCTCCTATTATTGAAAACATACGCCTCATGCACTCATTATAGCATAAGGAATGCAGATTTGACACTCTCCCACGGAACCGTTCCTCATAGGCAAATTTTCACGTGCCTTATGCGTATCAAAAAAATCAGTCCTGCATTGCCATACGATACAGCGTTTCAAGTTCCTTGCCATCAAATTCGTATGTTTCGCCACAGAAATGGCAGACAACTTCTGCATGGCCATCATCGACAAGACTTTTTAGATCCGCTCTGCCAAGGCTCATGAGAACGCTTTCGATGCGCTTTTTCGAACACGGACAGCGAAAAGCAAGCGCTGTCTCCGTGAGGTAATCGACGGCAAAACCTGTAAGCAATTCACCGATGATACCGCGGGCATCATAGCCGTCTTCTACCATGCGGGAGATGGACTTGACTGCATGGAGATTTTTCTCGAGCTTCCCGATGGTTTCCTCTGTCGCATCTGGCATCGGCTGAATGATGAAACCACCAGCACCGAGACAGTGATAATCCGGCGCAATGAGAACGCCGAGCCCGACACTCGACGGTGTCTGTTCCGAGACGTAGAGATAGTTTGTGATATCATCTGCGATTTCACCGTCTGTAATCGCAGCACTGCCGACGATGGGATTTCGCAGCCCCGTGAAGCGCGTGACGGTGATGAGTCCATCCGTGCCGATACCGCCGCCAACGTCAATTTTTCCGAGCGGATTCAGCGGAAGCTCGACTTTTGGGTCGGTGACCATGCCACGCACATACCCCTCAGGCGTCGCGTCTGCGGTAACCTTTCCAAGCGGTCCATACCCGTCAAAGCTAAGCGTCAATGCTTCTTTATTCTTTAAGTTTGCCGCCAGAAGCAGTGCGCCCGTCATCGTCCGCCCAAGTGCCGCACCTGCCACGTGATAACAGCCGTGACGACGGATGGCTTCATTTACGAGGTCGGTTGTCACAGCAGCGTAGACACGTACGCCGTCTGCGACAGCTTTGATAAGATGATCGTTTTTTTTCGCCATTTAGGAAAATTCTCCTTCAGCAAGCACTTCGTCGGTATCAATGTCATAGATGTGAATCACGCCATCTTCAAGTACCGCTATTGTATTGCGCCCGTCCTCACGCTTCGTAAGAGCAGCAGAGCCAGGATTTAAGAAAATCGTATGACCACGCTTTTCCAATACTGTGACATGGATGTGCCCCGAAATGAAGAGATCCGCCTTGAGGTGCTTTGCCATCGCATCCTTTTCCGCATCCGTCATGCAGGCATCCCCATGTGTGACGATGATGCGCTTTCCTCCATGTAGACATAGGCATACGGCGAAAGAATCGGTGTCTCTAAGCAGCTCGCATCGACGCTCGCGTCACAGTTTCCCCTTGCGATAACGACTGGAATGGGAGAATGGTTGATTTTTTCTGCAAGCCCCGCAGGATTATAATCCGCCTTCATCGGGTTGCGCGGCCCGTGGTAAAGTACATCCCCTGCATGAAGGATGAGATCCGCATCCTTAAAATGCTTGTCAAAGGCCTTTTGCCATGCGTCTTCATGGCCGTGCGTATCGCTGATAATACCGATCTTCATCTCAACCGACCTTCTTTAAAAGATTGGCCATCTCCATCGCAGCCATGGCACCATCTGCTCCCTTGTTGCCTGCCTTCGTGCCCGCACGTTCGATCGCCTGCTCGATATTTTCCGTCGTGAGCACGCCGAAGATGGTTGGGACGCCCGTCGATAAACCTATCTGTGCGACGCCCTTTGAAACTTCGTTGCAGACATAGTCGTAATGGCTCGTTGAGCCGCGAATCACCGTGCCGAGACAGATAACCGCGTCGTATTTACCGGACTCTGCCATCTTCTTTGCAACCATTGGAATCTCAAATGCGCCCGGCACCCAGGCAACATCGACATCCTCATCTTTTGCCTCATGGCGATGGAGGGTATCGAGCGCGCCGCCAAGGAGCTTGCTCGTGATAAATTCATTGAATCGCGCGACGACAATGCCGAATTTCAGTCCTTTGCCGGAAATATGTCCTTCGATAATATTAGCCATGGTCTTGCCTCCAAAATCTATCGTGAAAAATGCTTATTTTTCTTCGCCAAGGGTCTCCTCATCAAGGAGATGCCCCATCTTTGTCTTCTTGACTGTCATATACTTTTTGTCGAACTTTGTAACATGAATTTGCAGCGGCACACGCCCTGTGATTTCAAGACCATAGCCTTCAAGTCCCGCTCGCTTTGCCGGATTGTTCGTCATGAGACGGATGCTCGTAAGCCCCAGCTCTGAAAGGATTTGTGCGCCAAGGCCATAGTCGCGAAGATCCGGTGCAAAGCCGAGCTTTACGTTCGCTTCGACTGTGTCAAACCCCTGGTCTTGCAGTGCGTAAGCGCGCATTTTGTTGGCCAGCCCGATGCCACGTCCTTCCTGGCGCATATAGAGGACGACGCCTTCGCCTTCCGCTTCGATTTTCTTGAGTGCAAGGGCGAGTTGATCTCCACAGTCGCAGCGGAGCGAGCCCAAGGCGTCTCCGGTCAGGCACTCAGAATGCACGCGAACGAGGACATCCTTTTTACCGCGAACATCGCCCTTTACGACGGCAATATCACATTTCTTGTTGAGTGTATTTTCAAAAGCATGAATGCGGAAATGACCGTATTTGCTTGGAAAGTCAACATTTGCGACCTCGCGGACAAAGCTTTCCGTACGCTTGCGGTAAGCGATGAGGTCCTCGATGGAAATGATATGCATCCCATGCTTCTTTGCAAATTCCTTGAGATGCGGTGTGCGCATCATGTGGCCATCGTCATCCATGATTTCGCAGCAAAGGCCGCAGGGATAGAGCCCCGCAAGACGCAAGAGATCGGTCGTTGCCTCCGTATGTCCCGCACGGCGAAGGACGCCGCCCTCGACAGGGCGCAGCGGAAAGACATGTCCCGGACGGCGGAAACTCGAGGGTTTTGCCATCGGATCGATCATCTTCTTGACCGTCTTGCAGCGCTCGTAAGCTGAGATGCCCGTCTCCGTGTCATAGGCGTCGATGGAGACCGTAAATGCCGTTTCATGATTATCCGTGTTGTTCGCAACCATCTGTGACAGTCCGAGCTTATCGAGGAGCTCGCCGTCGCAGGGCGTGCAGATAAGCCCCTTGGCATAGCTTGCGATAAAGTTCATCTGTTCTGGTGTTAAAAACTCTGCCGAGCAGATGATATCACCCTCATTCTCGCGGTCTTCATCATCGACGACGACGATCATCTTTCCATGCTTCAGGTCATCAATCGCCTGTTCAATCGTTGCAAAATCCGACATAATATCCCCCTTATCCGTGGAATCTTCTATCACTAAACTAAGCTTGGGCAGCGCCCCTTGAATCAAAATCCATATTCCATGAGAAAGTTTCGCGTGAGCTTCGATGCTTCTGCATACCGCCTCACAGGCTCTGCCTCCCGTGTTTCGGGCGGCAAAGAAAGCATTCTTTCCACATATTTTCCGACAATATCGTTTTCAATGTTTAGAAAGTCGCCAACCTTCTTCACGCTGAGATTTGTCACCCGCCGCGAATGCGGGATGATGCTGACGGTAAAATCTCTATCGCTGACAGAGACGACCGTCAGACTGATGCCATCAAGCGCAACGGAGCCCTTTTCGACGATGCCCCGCAGAAATGTTTTGGCTCTGCTGCAATACGAATGAGAATAGCATTTCCCTCATCCTTTATTTCCTCAATGATACCACGCCCATCGATGTGCCCGCTGACAATGTGCCCGCCAAAGCGGTGCCCCACAAGGAGCGCGCGCTCGAGATTGACGGGCACGCCTACGCTGAGATTCGCATACGAGGTGCGCCGTATCGTCTCGGGCATGACATCTGCGGTAAAGGACGCAGCGGTAAACTGTGTCACTGTCAGACAAACGCCATTGACCGCGATGCTGTCGCCAATGTGGACATCGGTCAAAACTTCATGCGCCTTAATCGTCAGCTTGCCGCCGCCAATCTTTTGGACCACGCCGAGTTCTTCAATAATTCCTGTGAACATCTGCCCCCTCCTTCCTACACGTTTTAACATACGCGGAAAGGTGCAGGTCACTGCCAAGAATCTCCGTCTTTATATGTTCAAGTTCGACAGCATCCGCCAGATCTGCAAATCCCTCTCCCTCGACGGGCGTCAGAGCATCCCTGCCGCCGATGAGCTTCGGTGCGAGGAAGGCATGTATCTTATCGACCAGTCCTGCGCGAAGAAAGCTAAAGTTCACGCGCCCGCCGCCTTCGACGAAAACGGATGAAATTTCGCGTTCTCCAAGCATCTTCATCAGTGCCGCAAGATCGACCTTCTCCTGCCGCAAACGAGAACGACGGCGCCCGCCGCCTTGAGCCTTTCGATGCGCGTCTTCGGTGCGTTTTGTGCAGCGGCGATAATCGTTTCCGCTGCACCATCGGTCAACACCTTTGCAGTGAGCGGTGTCCGCGCTTTGCTGTCTAGGATGATGCGGACGGGATTCTTTCCACTTCCGCTGGGTAAGCGCGTCGTAAGGCTCGGGTCATCGGCGAGCACAGTGCCAATGCCGACGAGAATGCCTGCATAGATGTCGCGGAGTTTATGAACACAATGCCTTGCCGCTTCTCCAGTTATCCACTGCGAAGCACCTGACCGCGTTGCGATCTTTCCGTCAAGTGACATAGCAGTCTTTAAGACGACAAAGGGATACTTTGTGACCACCCACTTCAAAAAGACTTCATTGAGCTTTTTGCGCTTCATCCGCTAAGACACCGACCTTGACTTCGACACCTGCAGCCTCAAGTATCTTCATGCCCTTGCCTGCAACGAGTGGATTCGGGTCACGCATGGCAGCGACGACGCGCTGAATGCCGCTCTCAGCAATCGCCTTTGCACAAGGTCCTGTGCGCCCGTAATGTGCGCAAGGTTCTAGTGTCACATAGAGCGTCGCTCCACGAGCAAGCTCGCCCGCCATCTTGAGCGCATGAATTTCCGCATGCGCTGTGCCCGCCTTTCTATGCCATCCCTCGGCAACGATGCGCCCATCCTTTACAATAACGGCACCCACCATGGGGTTCGGCGCTGTCCGCCCCTCAGCATTGCGCGCAATGCGAAGTGCTTCGCGCATAAAGAATTCATCCTCCACACATCTCACCTCCGAAGATAGAATAAAAAAAGCCACCGAAAACCTCGGCGGCGGAAACACAGGTATGTGAAAACCAGCAATAGAGAAAGCGATACGGCAACGTCCATGCCAAAACATCGCATTCCCTTGCACATACTTGTCTTTTCTCATCCCGACTATACGGTCGGCTTCGGAATTTCACCGAATCCTGCCAAAAGGCTCGCGGGCTATACCGCCGGTGAGGAAATACTCCCCGCCCCAAAGACAAATGCTTTTATTCGCTTAAAGCTAACTATAGCACATCCATGGGAAAATAGCAAACACTTTTCCCTTTAGAGCGTATCAACAGGGAAGGCCATTCTTGAAACGCTTCATCATCTCATTTGTCAGACTCCAGTCATCCGGCTGCAGATCCACTTCTTCCGGGCGCTTCCATTCGGCAGTCTTAAGCTCCATACGGTCAAGATGTATCTCATCCGTCCCATCAAGGTCGGCATAAAAAGCCTGCCAGAATATCCGCTGCGCTTCCCCATGGCTGCGACTTATAATAGCGGATATTCTTGAGCTTCAGACCGACTTCCTCCATGGCTTCGCGCGCAGCCGTCTCCTCGAAAGTCTCGCCGATTTCTGTAAAACCTGCAACAAGCGCATAGTAATACCCGCGCGGCCCTGCATACTTTGTCAACAGAATCTTTCCGTCATGGATGATGGCAACGATGACCGCCGGGTTGATGCGCGGATAAATTATATTGCCGCAGTGCGGACAGATTAGGCTGCGCTCCTTCTCTCCCATGACTGTCGTCTCTCCGCACGTTCCGCAAAAGCGATTGGCGCGGTACCAAGCCGCTAAGTGATACGCAGTATAAAGCGCAAAAAAACTCGCTTGCTTCGCATTCTTCGTCTCACGCACTTTTCGCATCGACGTATAGGAAAAATCCCGTGGGAACCGCCTCGACTTTCTCTGCCAGATAAAAGGCAGCATCGCCGATTGTAAACAGGTAGATAATCACTTCCGGCCGGTTCATCTCAGCGTACGTCGGAAAGAGTTTCCCTTCCCCTTCCCGCACGAGAACGTCATTTTCCCTGAAAACGAAGACAACGCTTCCCATATGGGGCACAGTTTCCGGCCGATAGGTATTATCGAGGTGTTTTGGTGCAATATCCTGCAGCATGAATCTTTCCTTTCCTGAGCGATGCGAAGAAAAAGAATCTCCCTGTTTTTCCTTGCAAAGACAACGGACAAGGGGTAGTATAAGTATGCTTTCATGAGCCATTCTCACCTAGTAAAATCCGTTAAAATTTTTTAAAACACAATTTCAGGAGGTATCATCTTGGCAAGCGAATACATCCTTCTTCTCATCGTTCTCGCCTTGAGCTTCTTCGGGCACAATATGACCGTTGTCTACGCGACGCTCATCATCCTCGCGCTCAAAGTCCTCGGACTGACAACGCTCCTAAACGCATTGGGATCGCAGGGACTCAATTGGGGCATCATCCTCCTCACCGCTGCTATCCTCGTCCCCATTGCGACAGGCACCATCACGGGAACGACCATGATCGAGTCCTTAAAGAGTCCGATGGGTATCGTCGCCATCATCGCCGGTGTCCTCGCAGCTGTCGCAGGCGGCGGCGGGCTGACACTTCTAAAGGAACAGCCGCAGTTCGTCCCCTCGCTCATCCTCGGCACGATGGCAGGTGTCTTCTTCCTGAAAGGCATTGCCGTAGGCCCTTTGATCGCCGGCGGACTGACGTATTTCATCCTATCCATCGTCTCACATTTCAATCATTGACACGCGCCATATTCATACAGGTGATTCCTGCTTTGAAAAGCATCGTATCATCTCTTAAACTACAGCAAAGCGGGTAACACGAAAAACCTCATGTTGCCCGCTTTTTTTAACTTTATCTCGGCAGCGGTTTTCTCTCATTTAGTCGCTGTAATAAGAATTTCCTTTTTCCTCTGCCACACTCGTAGGTTCCGAATGCCCCGAGAGGAGAACGGTATCGTCCGGCAGCGTCAAGACTTTTTCCCGGATGGTCTGCATCAAGGTCTGATAATCCCCGCCATACATATCCGTCCTGCCAAAACTTGCCTTAAAAATCGTATCGCCGACAAAGGCAACGCTGTCTTTCTCGCTGTAATATAAGACACCGTCCGTCGTATGCCCCGGGGCATTGATGACCGTTACATAGAAATCCGGCTTTCCCTTAAGGGCAATCCGGCTTCCCTCCGTCATATAGGTGACGTTTTCAAGGCAAATCGGCTTTCCAAACTCTGTGGAAAGGTTCCAGACAGGATTTTCGCTGTAGTCGCGGCCATGTTCCCCCATGATGACAGAAACATCCAATGCTTTTTGCAGTTCGTTCACGGCACCGATGTGGTCGGCATGACCATGCGTCAGAAGAATCTTTTCAATCGTAAGGTCTTTCTCGCGAATCAGTTTCAAAAGTTCTTTTGCCTGTGCGCCGGGGTCAATTAAAAAGCCGTGTTTCGTCTCGTCATCGATATAGAAGTACGCATTCGTCGGGATATATTCCATGACGGTGGCTGTAAATATCATCTTGTCACTTCCTTTAAAAGAAGTTCTGCCAGTCAGCGGACAGAGAGCTTCTCTTCTATCTTGTCGAGGAGAATATCCGCAAGCTCCCGCTTTTTCATCAGCGGATAGGACTCTTTGTTTCCCTCGCGGGAAAAGACAATGATGCAGTTCGTGTCGACGCCAAAGCCCGCATCCTTTTTCGAAACGTCGTTTGCTACGATGAAGTCAAGATTCTTTTTTTCAAGCTTTCCCTTGGCATATTCTTCGACATTCTGCGTCTCCGCTGCAAACCCCATAAGGATCTGATGCTGCTTTTTCTCCGAGTTCTTTCAAAATATCCGGATTTCGAACGAGAGTTAGTTGAAGTTCGGCATCCTTTTTCTTGATCTTATCCACTGCGACGCGCGCCGGCCGATAGTCGGCAACGGCAGCAGCTTTTACGACAGCGTCTGCGCTTTCGAATTCTTTCAGCACAGCATCGTGCATATCACGTGCGGATTCCACCGGAATGTGCCGAACGCCCGTGGGCACCTGCAGCGCGGTCGGTCCCGAGACGAGGACGACGTCTGCGCCGCGAAGTGCTGCAGCTTCTGCCACAGCGTAGCCCATGCGTCCCGTCGAGCGATTTCCAAGATAGCGGACAGGGTCGAGAGGTTCGACCGTACCGCCCGCCGTGACTAAAATCTTCTTCCCCGCAAGCGTCTGTTTCTTCCGAAAGAAGTTTTCCAGCACCGCCACGATAGCGGCAGGCTCTGGCAGGCGCCCCTTACCCTCAACACCGCAGGCAAGACCCCCCGTCGCAGGTTCTATTATTTGGGCACCGCGTGCCTTCAAGCGTTCGATATTCTCCTGTGTCACAGGGTTTTCGTACATATTTGTATTCATCGCCGGCGCATAAAATACGGGGGCCGTTGTCGCAAGAATCGTTGTCGAGAGCATATCGTCTGCGATGCCAGCCGCTGCCTTTGCAAGTATGTTTGCTGTCGCAGGTGCAATCAGCATGACGTCAGCAAGCCGCGCAAGTGCGATGTGTTCGACATGAAAGGCAGTCTTTGCCCACATATCAGCGACGACCGCCTCGCCTGAAATTTCTTGAAAAAGACGCTCTGTGACAAACGCCGTCGCTTCCTTCGTCATGACGACATGGACATGTGCGCCGAGCTTCTTCAAGCGGCTTGTGATTTCCACCGCCTTATAGGCAGCAATGCCGCCCGTGACCCCCAGGACTATGTGCCTATCTGCGAGCACATTCATTTATTGATTCTCCTTGGCAATCTTGTAGCTGATCTTACCCTCGACAATCTCTTCAAGTGCATTCGTCACGTTCTTCGTGGAATGTGCCTTGAGTTTCTTAAGAGGCACGCCGTCGAGAAGCTGACGAGCGCGGCGCGAAGCGAGAACGACGAGACCATAACGGCTGTCGACTTTCTGCATTAAAGCGTCTGTCGAAGGGTTAACCATGCTCATTTCTATCTGGCTGCTGACTTTCATTTTTAAGCACCTCGTCTATCCGTTCATTTTTTTCTGCACGGCTGTGTTCCGCCGTGATAATGGATTGAATCCTTTCCACCGCCCGATTGACTTCGTCATTCAGGACAACATATTGATATTTCTTGCCGATGGCGATTTCTTTCTTCGCTGCGCCAAAGCGCCGTGTGATGGATTCTTCCGTCTCCGTGCCGCGTCCGCGTATGCGCCGCTCAAGTTCTGCAAGGCTCGGCGGCAAAAGAAAGATGAAAATACCATCGGGGCACTTTTTTTCATGACATCCAGTGCCCCCTGAGTATCAATTTCAAGAAGTACGTCCTGTCCTTTTTGCGCCGCTCTAAAATCTTTCCGAGTGGCGTTCCATAGTAATTGCCGTACACATTCGCGTACTCGAGAAAGCCGTCTTCGGCAATCTTCTGTTCAAAAGCTTCCTTTGTCAAGAAATAGTAATTTTCTCCGTCAACTTCGCCTTCCCGCGGCGCACGCGTCGTCGCCGAAATCGAGTAACCAAGCGTCGGCGTTGCTGCGAGAAGTGCTGAGCAGACCGTGCCTTTTCCCGTTCCCGACGCGCCGGAAACAACGATGAGAAGTCCCTTGCTCATAGCACATCCTCCAACTCGGTCTCCTTCTTTCCCTTATCGTCCGACTGTTCTGCCGCCGCGCGACTGGCTACCGTCTCCGGCTGTACGGCAGAAAGGACGATATGATCGTTGTCCATCACAAGAACGGCACGCGTCCGGCGTCCATACGTCGCGTCAATCAGACGGTTCTCATCGCGCGCCTCCTGTATAATGCGCTTGATGGGCGCGGATTCTGGGCTTACTATTGCAGTCAGTCGATTGCCTGAAACAAAGTTTCCAAAACCAATATTGATCAATCGGATGTCCATCGCACTAGCCTTTCCGCGTAGTTTCTTACTCAAGATTCTGCACCTGCTCGCGTACTTTTTCCAGATCGCTCTTCATCGAGACGACGATGCGCGTTGCGTCAGCAAAATTACACTTTGAGCCAATCGTATTTGTCTCGCGGTTCATCTCCTGTACGAGGAAATCGAGCTTTGCGCCCGACCGGCTCTTCTGCATTCGCTAGCATGTTCTTAAACTGGTCGAAATGGCTTTTCAACCGCACGAGCTCCTCTGTAAAATCCGTTTTGTCTGCATAGATGGCAGCCTCTTGAATGAGACGTGTTTCGTCCACTGCCGCATCGCCCAGGAGGTCTTCCATCGCCTCTTTTAAATGCGCACGGTACTGCGCAGCGATTTTTGGCGCAAGCTTTTGCAGTGCTTCGCGGCTTTCCTCCAACGTATGCAGTCGGCAGGAAAAATCTTTGCCGATGTACACGCCCTCCTGCTGCCGCATGGCATCGAGATGCTGCAGGGCTTCTTCTGCTGCTTCTATCAGCAGTCCTTCAAATCCTTCAGGAAGCTTTCCTTCTTCTACCGTCAAAACATCGGGATAGGAAGCAATGGCAAGCACGTCGTCGGGCGCCGCCACATGAAGAATATTGCCGATTTTTCTCCATGCGTCACGATAAGCATACACGAGCGCTTCATTGACACGAATCTCCTGCGCAAATCCTGCCATGCTTGCAAAACGTATGTAGAAGTCAACCTTGCCGCGGGAAAGATACGTCCGCGCGAGTTTACGCAGCTTGTCTTCGACAGAGACAAGAGCGAACGGCATATGAAAGTTCAGCTCGAGAAATCTCTGATTGACAGCGCGCACCTCGACGCGGAGAGAAAAATCTTCTGCCGCCTTCTCACTTGCACCAAAGCCTGTCATACTGCGAAGCATGTCATTCCTCCACTTCGCCCGTGAAGACGAGCTCTGCAGGACCTGTCATAAGGACATGATTATTTTCCGCCCATTCGATAAGCAGCGTGCCGCCGTCAAGCTGTACTTCTGCCTTGCGGTTTGTCCGACCGGTTAGGACACTCGCGACAAGCGTCGCACAAGCTCCCGTGCCGCAGGCGAGCGTCACTGCTGCGCCGCGCTCCCAAACGCGCATACGGACATGTCCCCTATCGAGCACTTCGACAAACTCTGTATTCGTGCGCTTAGGAAATGCCGCATGATGCTCAAAAAGTGTGCCGACTTCATGAATTGGAAAGCTCTTGATCGCATCGACAAAGACAACGGCATGCGGATTGCCCATCGAGACACAGGTCATCTTGTACACCTTGCCGAGCACTTCGATATTTTCATCAACAACCTTGCCGTCACCATAACCAGTGACCGGAATTTCCGCAGCGAGAAGACGCGGCTCGCCCATATCCACGCGGACGCCCGTCACTTTTCCGCCTTCTTCCATAATCTTTGGGACAAGAATACCTGCTCCTGTCTCCATCTGAAATTCCTTTTTCACCGTCAGCTTGTTATCGTAAAGATAACGCGAGACGCAGCGAATGCCGTTGCCGCACATCTCCGCCTCACTTCCGTCTGCATTGATGACGCGCATGCGGAAATCTGCCTTATCCGACGGCTCGATGGCGAGAATGCCATCGGCTCCGATACCATAGTGACGGTCACAAAGTTTTTGCGCCATCGTTGCATAGTTGCGGTGAATGCCATCAAGTGCATCGAGCACGATGAAATCATTGCCGCAGCCCTGCCATTTTGTAAACTGCATGGAAATTCCTCCGTGAGGTTCTACCTGTTCTTTATTTACATCATTATATGGTGTTATGCCCCCGCATGCAAGGGGCGCGGAGAAAAATCCTACCTCGGCAAGAAATGCTTTCTCAGAATTGACACATGCCTCATTTTTCTATAGACTACTTAAACAAACCGCACACCTTTTGTATCAGAAAGAAGGAGCCTCCATGGCAGAAGAAAAAACAGCACCGACCGTTGAAGAACTCGTAGAAAAGATCACGATCGCCGACATCTATCGCGCGGCAAAGCAGCTTGAAGGTACCACGCGAAAGACGCAGCTCATCGAAAGCGACTACTTTTCCGAGCTCTCCGGCAACCATGTCTACTTAAAACCGGAAAATCTCCAGCACACAGGCGCTTTCAAGCTCCGCGGTGCCTTCAACCGCATCAGTCAGCTCAGTGAAGACGAGAAGAAGTGCGGCGTCATCACCGCTTCTGCCGGCAACCATGCACAGGGCGTTGCCTTTGCAGCGCAGAAACTCGGCGTCAAGGCCGTCATCTGCATGCCTGCAACCACGCCGATTCTAAAGGTCGAAGCGACGCGCGCCTACGGTGCCGAAGTCGTCCTCTTCGGCGATGGCTTTGACGATGCCTTTGCACACAGCCTCGAGCTGCAGAAACAGCACGGCTACATCTATGTTCATCCATTCAACGACCTCGAGGTCATTTTAGGGCAAGGTACGACGGCGCTCGAGATCGCCGAGGAACTAAAGGACGTTGATGCCATTCTCTGCCCTATCGGCGGCGGCGGCTTTGCTTCAGGTGTTGCGCTTGCAGCAAAATCCATCAACCCTCAAGTCAAAGTCATCGGCGTCGAACCAGAAAATGCCGCCTGTATGAAGGCAGCTATACAAAAGGGAAAGATTGCGACGCTTTCTTCTGCGGACACCGTTGCCGACGGCTGTGCCGTCAAGACCGCCGGTACGCTTTCCTATGCTTTCTGTAAAAAATATCTCGACGACATCATCACTGTCTCCGAAGTCGAAATCATGAACGCGCTCCTCTCCCTCATCGAAAAGCACAAACTCGTCGCAGAAGGCGCCGGTGCTCTCTCGCTCGCTGCCCTCCAAAAGCTCGACTTTCACGGCAAGAAAGTCGTCGCCATTATCTCTGGCGGCAACGTCGATATTTCTACCATCTCCGCTCTTATCGACAAGGCGCTCATCGCCCGCGGCCGCGTCTTCCGCTTCTCTGTTCTCCTGCCGGATAAGCCTGGTCAGCTGCTCAACGTCTCGCGCATCTTAGCTGAGGAAAATGCGAACGTCATCAATCTTGATCACGACCAGACACAAGTCACTGACAGCTTCCAAAAAGTCGTTCTGACAGTCACTGTTGAGACCCATGACCACGATCACATCGACCGCATCATTACGGCGCTGCATAAAAACGGCTATCAGCTGAATATAATCTATTGAAGCAGATACCAACATAAAAAGGACCACTAATATAAGTGGTCCTTTTTATCGCTCAAGCAGCCATACCGACAGCTTCCTTGTCATATATAACGATATCGTTATAAGCAACAATTATTTTATACTGAGCAAAAAACGTCAAAGGGGGAAATAACAGCGCACCGACAATAGCAAGAATGATAATTGTCGAATCTGATAGACGCTCACTTTCCATCTGTCGTATATCCTTCGCCTCATTCAACGTCGCACAGACCTTTGACAGGTAGATAAGACCGTAGATACCAAGTGTAATGATGCTATATATTAAAACTAAGATATAATTCGGTGTCGTCTTCCTCCCTACCATCTGATGTATATCTTCAGTAAACGTATACTGCCAATAGATTGCATAGATACCAAGCGTAATAATAGAAAGAAGTATCAGTTTAACCAAGCTGCGCTTTTCCATCGTCGCTGCTGCACCTATGCTCGGTTGATTCGCTGTAGTTATCGACTGTGCCGAGACTGAATCTGGAGATGCTACAGGTGATGTACTTATATTTTCAATGGGTGTCGTTGCCGGCGTCGCTGCTGCATCTACAACCGGTGTTCCACAATTACTACAGACTTTATCCGTCAGGGCAAGAGATCCACCACATTGTTTACAAAACTTTGCCATTTTAATTCCCCTTTTCTTTATAGAAATTTTATAATTATCTTATATTTTTGTTTTTATATTCTATCTTTCTCTAAAAAAATTCCTGCTTAATATGAAAATAAAAGGATCTTATACTTTCTATTCGCCGTACTTTATCTGATTTTCTTCGCACCACGCTCTTGCTGCCTCTTTCATATACGCCTTTTGAAAAGCTTCCCATGCGCTGCTAAGGTCGCCTTGTCGAATGGCTTTATAAAATTTTGTCATTGCACCGGCTTTCTTCAGGATATGTATCAGTTCTTCACGCTTATTCCTTGGTTGGCGAGCGGCGAATTTTTCCATCATATCGCGCCTCATTTCGTCGATCACATTGGGGATGGGAATGAAACGCGCCCAGTTTTTCTTCTAACTTCAGCGTGCGTTCCATCTCCGCCTCATCGCTCTCACGCCCCAGTGATATGACCTTCCCCTCTTGTACATCAACGTAACCTTGACAGACATCAGACATTTGAAATGCCTTAGCAAGATCCGCTAAATTTACCTTCATGTTTTACTTCCTCTTCTTGATACAACATACTTACCATAATAAAAAAGGTCAAGGCATTCTGTCGTCTCGCAGAAAAGCCCTGACCTTTTTTATTTTATTCTCCTCAGTTCGGATCGAATTTCTTCGTCGCTTTTTCCAGTGCAAAGTCGCGGCGTTCTTTTGCCGCAGTAAAGTAGTCGTAGATTGCCGGACGGTCGTTGCTCTCTATCGATCGGATGACCTCACCGAGGATGGTCTGCAAGCCTTTCAAATTGTCGACGATTGCCTGCTTATTCGTCATGCAGATATCCGCCCACATATCCGCATTCGAAGACGCAATGCGCGTCGTATCGGTAAAGCCGCCGCCGATGAGCTTCATACAGGAGTTAATATCGCTCCCCGAACGGCTCAAAAGGGTGACGAGCGCTGAGGCAGCGACATGCGGAACATGGCTGATGACAGCAGCGCAGCGATCATGCGCCTTGATATCTAGCGTGGTAAAGTTTGCCCCGGTGTGGCGGAGAATACGCATGAGCCTTTCATGAGCTTCTTTTGGCGCGCCGGTGTTTTCGACGATGACATAGGCCTTTCCCTGGAAAAGGTCTTTCGTTGCCGCCTCGACACCGCTCTTTTCGCGTCCCGCCATCGGATGACCTGCGATATAATAGATGTTATCGGGAAGAATTTTCTTGAGATGCTTCCAGATATACTCCTTCGTACTGCCGGCATCTGTCAAAATCGTTCCCGGCTTCAGGAAAGGAAGAATTTTTTCTACCGTCGGGACAATCTGAAGAACCGGAGGGCTTAAGAATACGATGTCTGCGTCTCTTACGACCACTTTGATATCCGGAGAAACCTCATCGACCGCGCTCATAAGCACCGCTTTATCCATGGAGGCCTGCGTGCGGCAGTATCCCGTGATGTGAATCGCCTCTCCCATGGTCGCCTTTAGGCAAAGCCCCAGAGAGCCGCCGATAAGACCGACGCCGATAATGGCTAGATTTGTCCGGCTCACAGAGTGCGCCCCATGACATTTGCAATCTTACCGAGTTCACTCATCAGCGCATTGAAGTTCTTCGGCGTAAGGCTCTGATCGCCATCGGAGAGGGCGACTTCCGGATACGGATGCACCTCGATGATGAGGCCGTCGCAGCCTGCTGCAACACCAGCGCGCGCCATCGGACGAACCATCTGCCAGCGACCTGTACCATGGCTCGGATCGACGATGATCGGAAGGTGCGAAAGCTCCTTCACTGCTGCGACAGCACTGAGGTCAAGCGTATTGCGCGTGAATGTCTCATACGTGCGGATACCGCGCTCGCAGAAAATGACGTTCTCATTGCCGCCCGCCATAATGTACTCTGCGGCATTCAGCCATTCGCTGATTGTTGCTGCAAGACCCCGCTTGAGCATCACCGGTTTCTTTGTCTTGCCAAGTGCTTTGAGCAGCTGGAAATTCTGCATATTGCGCGCACCGACCTGGTAGACATCCGCATATGCACCAACGGCTTCGATATCTTCCTTATCGACAATCTCCGTAACGACGCGAAGCCCAACTTCATCCGCCACTTCGCGAAGCATCTTGAGTCCATCGAGTGCCAGTCCCTGGAAGTCATACGGGCTCGTGCGCGGCTTGAAAGCACCGCCGCGGAGAAATTGTGCGCCTCCTGCCTTCACTGCCTTCGCTGCTTCCAAGAGCTGCTCTTTGCTCTCAACGGAGCACGGACCTGCCATGATCGCGAGTTCCTTGCCGCCGACAGGGAAGCCTGCAACATCGACAATCGTATCCTGCGGATGAAAGTTGCGGCTGACGAGCTTGTATTTCTCCGTGATGCGAACCGTCTTTTCAACGCCGTCCATCATGCCGACTTCAAGTCCCGAGATGACCTTGCGGTCACCGATGACACCGATGATGGTGTTCTCTGCACCTTTTGAGAGGTTTCCGTAAGACCGCGCTCATGCAGACGCTCAATCACACGGTCGATATTTTCCTGCGTTGCCTTTGGGCTCATGACGATGATCATTGTAATTCCTCCTGAATGAATACCTTATGATGAAATAAATTTCTATGTTTGTTTTCCAAAAACAAAAAAGCTCGCCCCTGAACAGGGACGAGCTGATCACTCGCGGTACCACCCTGCTTGCTGATGCAAGCCTCTCTTTTCAGATACAAACATATCCTAGCCTATGATAACGGTGGCGATCCGGCACAGCCTACTTAAACTTCACCTATTGAAATCCGTTCAACCTGCTGCTCATGAGTGTATTTCATCCTATCCTGCTATGGCATCACACCAGCCTGCCACTCTCTAAAAACATGAGTAAGATTACTTATCTCAATCTCTGCATTTTACTTTAACGATATTAATCGTATCATGTTTTTTTATGCTTGTCAACAATTTACTTGCAAAGGACGAATCTTTCCATCGACTGTGCGCAGCTCACGGATTTTTCATTGTGCTTTTGCTATACTAAAATCATCGTTTATACGGAGGTTCACTATGATGGAAATTACAATTACAAAGGAAAATTTTGATGCAGAGGTCAGGCAGGCTTCTGGAACTGTTCTGGTAGATTTCTGGGCCAGCTGGTGCATGCCGTGCCGCTTGCTCGCCCCCATACTCGATGCATATGTTGAAAAACATCCTGAAATCAAGCTCTGCAAAGTGAATATTGACGATGAACCAGAACTTGCACAGGAATTTGGCATCATGAGCATCCCGACACTCATGACGTTCCAGAACGGCGCAAAAGAAAAGACTTCTGTCGGACAGCTTTCCGCCGAAGAATTGGAGGCCTTTCTTTCCTGAATCCGGCATTCAGATACCTGCCACTTCTGTCAGCGCTTTCTTATCGATGATCTCCACGCGCCCTCTTGCTGTCTTGATCCATCCTTCTTGACTGAAGTATTTGACAAGGCGGCTGACAACTTCACGCGCTGTGCCCATGTAGCGTGCAATTTGCTCATGCGTCAGCATGATGACATCGCTTTTCCATTTCTTGCTCTCCTCTAACAGAAAGATGGCAAGGCGGCGATCTGCCGAAAGGAAAAGAATCTGCTGCATCTTGAAAAGCATCTCGGAGAGCCTCGTCGCGGCAAGCTCATAAGCATAGCAGCGCGCATGGATATTCTGCTCGAGAAGTTTTTTCAGCGTCCCCGCATCTGTCAGTAATACCTCAGTATCTTCCTCTGCATCAATGTAGACATCAAAGGAAACAGCTTCCAGTGTACAGGCGGCGGAAAGAATGGAAAGGTCATCTGGAAAAAGGCGGTAGAACGTGACTTCACGCCCATCTTCTGAAAGTGTGTAGACACGGAGCTGCCCACTCTTAATGAGGAGAACACCGATACAGTCGAGAGGCCCGCGATGCACTTGGTCACCCTTTTTAAATGTCACGAGACGGGTGTGCCGACTGAGAAGTTCTTTTTCCTCTTCGGAGAGATTTGGCCAGAAATTAAAATGACGGATGGATAAATCGGTTGCTTTCTGCATGGTTACCTCCTCAAAAAATTATCATTGTATCGAATGACAAAAGCGACGCCGAAAAAGCGCCGCTTTTATACACTTTGGGAAAGATTCTGGTTCTATCATAAATGTTACGGAAGAATATGATACGCCTGAACAAACCTTAGTGAAGCAAGTGCAGAAAGTGCACGGTACGCCTCGGTGGATTTCGTTAAAAAAATCTTTTGATGATATTCGACGCACTGTTCTTTCCGCCGCGAAGATTGTCGCTCCCGCTGCAGGGAAGTGAGAGTGTATAGCGGCTGTCGCCGTAATAGCGCAGTTTATAGTGCTTCTTTGTCACTTCGATATCGATACCAAGATCTTCAAGTTTCGAACGCGTCGCAGCGTCTAAAACTTTATAGCCTTTGAGAATCTTCTTGAGCTTCTCGCCCTTCTGTGCCGGCAAATTTCTCGTCGGGTTTCCCCTCAGAAAGTCGTCGATGATATCTGCACGGCGGCTTCCCTCAAGGAGACGGTATCTTGCATCCCGCACGACTTCGACAAGGATCTCCATCTTCTCTCCGGGGTAAAGTTCAACTTCCACAGAACCGCCTGCTGCTGGGGAGCTTTCGCGATGATGAGCAAGGCGGCGCAAAAGCTTATCGCGCTCTCCCTTCAGTCGTTCGTTTTCTTCCTCAAGTACAGCAATCTGTCGCGCCTGTCTCTCAATGAGTTCTTCTTTTGTCTTCGGATGATCCATCAATAGTTCCTTGTTTAATTTCCATGATATAATCGCTGAGCGAGCAAGGTATAACGTTTTTTCGTGCGGTCGTTCTCAACGGCCGCATTGAGTGCCGCTCGTGAACCGAGAAGAATAACGGTCTTTTTGCACGCGTCACGGCAGTGTAGAGAAGATTTCTTTGCGAGCATGATGCGATGCCCCGGCACAAGCGGCATAACGACAACAGGGTACTCGCTTCCCTGACTCTTGTGAACGCTCATCGCATAGGCAAGCGTCAGTTCGCCGAGCTCCTGCTTTTCATACTTCACTGTTTCCTCAGAAAAGCGCACCGCAATGCCGTCGGGGCTAAGCGATGTGATGAAGCCGATATCGCCGTTAAAGACCTGTTTTTTTGGTAGTCGTTCTTCATCTGCATGACCTTATCGCCTTCGCGAAAAAACCATGGTCGCTGAGCGAAACTCACTCTTTGTCGGATTTGGCGGATTGATGGCTTCTTGCAGCAGGCGGTTTAAGTTGTCAACACCGCAAGGCTGGCGGTGCATGGGAGAGAGGACCTGTACATCGTAAAGCGGTGAAAGACCTTGTTTCGGCAGATAATTCGCACAAAGAGAGACAATTTTCTTCGCCGTTGTCTCTGCATCACGAATCTCCCAAAACTGAAAGTCTCCTTCATGCGCTGTCACGGGCAATCGTCCTGCATTGATTGCGTGTGCATTGAATACAATCGTGCTCTCTCCCGTTTGGCGGAAAACTTCCGTCAGGCACACGCTCGGAACCACGCCAGAGGCAAGGATATCCTTCAAAACAGCGCCGGGGCCAACGGCAGGCAGCTGATCCACGTCACCGACAAAGATGACATGCGTCCCATCGGCCACTGCCTTGAGAAAGTTATCTAAAAGAACGACGTCCATCATCGAGACTTCATCAAGGATGACGACATCCGCTTCCAGCGGCTCGTCCTCGTTTTTCATAAAGATGAGCTCTCCGCCGACGCCCTGCGCTTCTAAGAGGCGATGAATGGTCACTGCCTTCCGCCCCGTCGCTTCCTGAAGACGCTTGGCAGCACGTCCCGTCGGCGCACCGAGAAGAATCGAACTGTCTTCCGCTTCGAGAAGGTCGAGCATCGCGCGAATAACGGTTGTCTTACCCGTACCAGGACCGCCGGTCAAGACGAAGATGCCATGCAAAATGGCGCCGGCAACGGCCTCTTTCTGGGCTTTGGCAAGCTCCATGCCTCCCGCATGTTCCCAGCCGTGGACGAGGTCAAAGGGATCTTCTGCCGGGTCGATGCACTTCGCTTTCTTCTTCAAACGAAGCAGCTTTTTTGCCACTGCCTTTTCAGCACGGTAGAGATAGGGCGGATAAATCAGCGTCTCAGCGCCGACATCTTCAGCAGAGAGATGCTTCCTTTTCAGTGCGTCTGCAAGGATTGTACGAATACGCCTGTTATCAACACCGAGAAGCTCCGCTGTTTTTTTCTGCTAATGGGTCTTCCGGCATGCAGCAGTGCCCGCTCGTCGCGATTTTAGAAAGCATATAGTCAATGCCCGCTTCAATGCGCGCTGCGTCATCGCCCTCGATACCGATGGATTTAGCAATCGCATCCGCTGTAAGAAACCCAATGCCCTCGACCTCGCGCGCGAGCTGATACGGGTGATGTTCTAACATAGTCAGCGAAGAGGAAGAATATTTCTTATAGATGCGCGCAGCAAAAGTACTGGAGATACCATGAACCTCGAGCCAGAGCATGATATCGCGAAGTTCTGACTGACTCTTAAAGGAAGTTATGATTGTCTCGAGCTTTTTCTGACCGATACCCGTCACTTCTTTTAAGCGGTGCGGATGTTCTTCCAAAATCTTCATCGTATCCTTGCCGAAATGCTCGGTAATGCGATGCGCCAGTGCAGAGCCGATGCCGTCAATGGCGCCGGAGGAAAGAGAGCGCTCAATACCCTCGACGTTAGACGGTGCCTCAATGTGAAGCGAAACCGCCTTAAACTGCTGTCCGAAACGCGGGTGCTGCACCCATGTGCCCAAAAGCTTGACCTGCTGACCGAGAAGCGGCGCCGCAGTTTCTGCTGTCACGGTAATACGACTGTTCTGATGAAGGGGTTTCATACGAAAGACGGTGAAGCCCCCGTCTTCCCGGGAAAAGATGACAGAATCCACCGTCCCTTCCAAAGTTTCCTTTGTATCGGAAATTGGTAGAACCAATCCATCTAATGTCTGCTGCTCAACGGTCATCTTCTCCCCTCCTTTCAAAACAAAACTTTTTAAACTTCTGACAGCCTCTCTAAAAGACCGCGCCTTATCCCAGCATTTGCCTTTTCACTTTATGAGATCTTCCAGCAAAATCATAAAGAGACGATGGCTGTCATTTTTTCTAAAATTATTGTACGAGCTTTTTCCCACTTTGCGTAGCGCTCGGCAATCTCTTTTTCCTTTTCCTCGTACGCCTCTGCAATTTCGATGCTCTTTGCTGGATCGGCCTGCACATCGGGCTGGTTCATCTGATACTCCAGTCCTTTGAGTTCGGCCTCCGCCATGGCGATTTCAGCTTCCGCGCGTGCTGCCAGTTCTGTGCGCTTTTCATCGCTCATGCTCTTCAAGCGGCCTTCTTCCGCGCGCTCGACGTCTTTCTCTGCCTCTGTAGCCGCTCTTTCCTGCCGGCGATTTTCATTTTCGAACGACTGCACATGGCGTATAGGCTTTGCCACTGCTGCCTTTTTCTCATCTGCCAAACTTGCTGCTATTTCCGCTGCACGCGCCTCTTCTTCTGCTTCCTTTTTCATCAGATAGTAACTGTAGCCGCCGCAAAACTCAGTCAGAGCACCGTCTTTGAGTTCCAAGGTACAGTTTGCGACCTTGTCTAGGAAATAACGGTCATGCGAAACAGCAAGGAATGTGCCCGGGTATGCCATCAAGGCCTCTTCTACGGCTTCCCTCGCAGGGATATCAAGATGGTTCGTAGGTTCGTCAAGAACGAGAAAGTTCGCCCCCGTCAGCATCAATTTTAAAAAGGCGACACGCGACTGCTCTCCGCCCGAGAGTTCGCCGATAATGCGCAGAACCTCATCTCCATGGAAGAGAAAGGCACCGAGATAACGTCTTGCCTGCTCTTCATCGAGGCCAAACTCGTATATGATTTCATCAAGGATTGTATTTTCCATGTGAAGACCTTCATGCTGCTGCGAAAAGTACCCAATCTTGACGCGGGAACCGATCTTCAGGCGCCCGTTTTCCGGCTGAAGTTCTTCGACAAGCAAACGAAGCAGCGTCGTCTTTCCCGCACCATTGGGACCGACCAGCGCGACGCCATCGCCGTTTCGGATAAGAAGCGATACGTGTGAAAAAATGCAGTGGCGACCGAAGGAAAAAGAGACGTCTTCCATCTCTGCCACGCGCTGCGCACATTCCGGCGGCTTTGCCAACGCAAAGTAGTTAAACGTCGCATCCTCCGGCGGAAGAACAATGCGCTCCATGCGCCTCAGCTGGCTTTCCCTGCCGCGCGCCTGCTTGCTTTTAATCCCCGCACGGTATTTTCTTATATACTCCTCAGTCTTTTTGATATGCTCCTGCTGCTTTTCATAGGCTGAGACAAGTGCTGCTCGGCGCTCGGATTTCACCTTTTTATAATAGGTATAATTGCCCGCATATGCTGTCACCTGCCCGCCATCAAGCTCTAAGATGCGCGTCGCGACACGATCGAGAAAGTAGCGGTCATGGCTGATGATGAGAACGCCGCCCGCATAGTTTCGCAAAAAGTTTTCGAGCCATTGCGTCATCTCGATATCGAGGTGGTTTGTTGGCTCATCAAGAAAAAGGAAGTCTGGCTCGCGCAGCAACGCTTTTGTCAGGCAGATGCGTGTCTTCTGTCCGCCTGAAAAATGTGCGGTATTCTTCTTAAAATCTGCTTCTGTAAAGCCGAGTCCAAAGGCGACACGGCGAATGCGGCTCTCGAAGTCATACCCGCCAAGATCTTCAAAGCGGTCGACCACCTTGCCGTATGCCTCAAGCTCCTTTGCATCGCCGTCTGCTATGCGCCGCTCAAGCTCACGCTTTTTTGCTTCGAGCGCAATGATATCATCAAAGGCACGAAGAAACTCCTCATAAAGCGTGCCATTGGAAAAATCTGCTTGCTGCTCGACGTAGCCAACTGTCGCCGCTGCAAAGTCCACTGTGCCGCCGTCAAGCTCTTCCAGTCCCAAGAGACACTTCATCAGCGTCGTCTTTCCAGCACCATTTGGCCCAACGAATCCGACCTTGTCTCCACGCATAACATCAAAAGAGACTTGGTCAAAGAGTGTTTCTGCTCCAAATTCTTTCTTTAATCCAACTGCCTTGAGCGCGCTCAACGTTCTACCTCACCTTATCCTAATGAGAATCGTTCTAAAACATCTCATCGTTTATAATCGCGTCCAATATTGACGACCGCCTGATTCGAACTGCCGCCGTCACGAATGATGCAGGGAAAGGGCATCCCGTAGAAAACATCGGTATTTCTCGACGACGTCGTAATGGTGGTCTGTTCGCGGGAATCAGTTTCTCCCGTCTCAACACCTGAGATGATAAATCCTTTCTTCTGCATCGCCTCCGCAACCGATGCGCCTGCGCCGTTGATACCGGACGAGTTGATGACCATCACAGAGATTTCGTTTGGCTTCATCGGTTTGTCTTCCGTCTTCTTTGGCAGAGCAGCCGCCTCGCCTTCTTTCTTCTGGGTAATTTGAAGATCCTTTGGCAATGCAGCTAAGTATTCTTTCTCATCTTTCTCTGCCCTTTCCTGATCTTCCTCTTTCATAGAAAGGCCAAGTTCGCTGTAGAGAAGTTCACGCGTGTCCGAGATATCCGGAATCCAATAACTGATGTCCTTATGGAAGGCAGGCTGCCCCGGAACCATATGTGCGGCAAATCCATTGTCATGGACGCTCTTCAGAATCTGTACAAAGTCCATGAGTTCGGATACCGTCATATCCGTCACGACTGCACGTTTCATCTCGTCGATGAGCTTCGGCAAACGCGGCAGAATCTCCGGCGATATGACTTTGGCAAGTACAGCTTTCATAAATTTCTGCTGCCGTCCAATGCGTCCGATATCCCCCTCGCCGTCGCGGTAACGCACATACTGAATCGCCTTTTCTCCATCCATATGCTGCTCGCCTGGGGAAAGGTCTATGACGAGCCCGCCGTCATCGTCCCAAGGGTCTTCGTAATACATGCGCTTTTCCACATCAATATCGACGCCGCCGATCATATCGATGATACGCTTAAACGCCTGAATGTCGATGATGATATAGTGATCCATCGGGACGCCGAGAAGATGCTCAACACTTTTCTGTGAAAGCTCATGTCCGCCAAAGGCATATGCGTGGTTAATCTTATCGTATCCATTTCCGTCGATCTCCGTGCATGTATCACGCGGAATGGACAGAAGCGCTGTCTTCTCACTCGTCGTATCGACAGCAGCAACCATGAGCGTATCGCTGCGCCCAACATCATCTTTTCTCTGATCGACACCTAGGAGCATGATACGGATGATGTTATCGTCGCCAACGGCTGCGCCTCTCTTCAGCTTTGAATGCGTCATCGCATAAATACCGGTGATTGAAAAGCAAAGAACGAGAAGAACGATTCCTAAAAGGACAGCGCGGCGATAGCTTCGCTTTACACGACGCCGCGTCTTTCTATATACCTGCGCCATCCCTTCCGTATCTTTTTTATCTATTTCCATAAAATCAAAATTTACCAAGCTCAGTCAAAGCCATACTAAAGCAATGAAGCACTTAGATACGGAGATACCTCCCCTCTAAATGTCTTAGAAACTTCCTTGTTCATCGTACTCGCTCTCGCCGCCAAAAGACAGGCTACTGGCGTTTGTACAGCACTCCAAAGACGTAAATTCCCGACTAGCCATCGGTACATATATCAGAACTCTTATTATTGAGCGACCCGATATTCTTCGGCATCCCGTAAATTTAGTGAAGCATTGATATCTCTATCCTCAGTATAGCCACATGCGGGGCAAACATACACACGGTCTTTGAGTTTCAGACCTTTATGGATATGCCCGCAGGCATGGCAGGTTTTGGAGCTTGGATAGAATCGATCCACTATACGAAATTCTATGCCAATGCTTTCAGCCTTTCGCTTCAGCTTAGCCAGCAAGCGATGAAAGCGCTGTGCCGCCACAGCCTTTGCCAGATGCCTGTTCTTTATCATGCCCTTTGCAGCTTTAAAGGCGCGAAGGCTTTCACCTAGAGATTTCTAACCTTCGGCAAGCTTCCCCGGGCCAAAGACAACAAGGC